>CAZTGY010000188.1:0-5988 GCA_964613445.1 uncultured Chromatiaceae bacterium
GAGCGGCTTCAGCCGCGACCGGGTATTTCCCTCTGGCGTTGAGACGAACCTGCCGGAAAAGGCCCGGTCGCGGCTGAAGCCGCTCCTACGCCGCAAACTCCAGCAGCTCGACGATGTTGCCGTCCGGGTCCCGCCCGTAGGTGACGAAGCCACCGTCCTGGGCCTGGGGCGGCGCGTGGAAGCGCATGCCGGCCGCCTTGAGGCGGGCGTACTCGGCCTGGCTGTCCCGGACCTCCAGGCAGATGTGGGTGATGCCGTGGTCGCAGGCCGGGCGGTCGGGGTCGCCGGGCTTCGGCGCCGGCGAGCTGAACTCGAAGATCTCCAGGTAACTGTCGCCCAGCTTCAGCATCACGGCCCGGGCGGCCGAGTTCCGCAGGCCCGTGAGCGCGTCCGCCTCCGGAATGCCGGCCGGCCAGCCGAACTCGCGCACCACGGTGCAGCCGAACAGCTCCCGGTAGAAGCGCACGGAGCGGTCCAGGTCCGGCGTCGAAATGGCGGCGTGATGAAAGCCCTTGAGCATGCCGTGATTCTACTGGCGCCGCGCGATCAGCACACCCGCCAGCACCAGGGCCGCGGACAGGGCATCCAGCGGCCCCAGTTCCTCGCCCAGCCACCACCACCCGAGGCCCGCCGCCACGACCGGCTGGATCAGGATCACCACGGAGGAGAGCGGTGCGGGGAGTCGTCCCAGGGCCCAGACGATGCCGCCCTGCCCCAGGACGTGCACGAGCAGCGCGAGGCCCGCCAGCACGGCCCAGCCCCTGCCCGACGCCGGCCAGAAGACCTCGCCGGTAGCCGCGGTGACGGCAGCCGTGATCAGGGCCGCCACCGCCGTGCTCGCGAGCATCACCTGGAAGCCGCCGGCGGAGTCCCGCGCGCGCCCGACGGCCAGCAGGTAGCCGGCGTAGGCGACGGCGGTGATGACGCCGTAGAGGTCGCCAAGCAGCAGGTTGCCGCTGGCAGCCGGACCGGCAAGCGCTGCCCCGCCACCGAGCGCCAGGCCCGCCGCACCCGCCAGTGCCAGCACGGCCCCCAGCGCAAAGCGCGCCGTCGGGCGCTGGCGCATCACCACCCAGTAGTAGAGGACCACCACGATCGGCGTGAGGTTGGCGAGCAGCGTGGCGTTGGCTACCGACGTGAGGTGGATGGAGGCGTGCCAGAAGCACAGGTCCAGCGCAAAGCACAGGCCCGCGAAGGCGAGCAGGCCGCGGCCCTGGCGCGGCAGCGGCGCGTCCCCGGCACGGCGGCAGAGCAGCCAGAGCGCGGGAACGGCAATGGCCAGCCGCCAGAACGCCGTGGCGTTCTGGCCCACCTCGGACCAGCGCACGAAGATCGGCGCCAGGCCGATGGCCATGGCGCCCCCGACCAGCGCGGCCATCGCCCGGGGGTCTGACCCCGATTTCGAGCCTTCCATGGGGCGCAGCTTAACTGCGGCCGGCCTATACTCGGCGGGAGTCCCAGGCCATCAACCGTGGAGGATGCATTGTCATGCCGACTCTCAGTTCACGCAGCGTATTGGTCCCGGCGCTCATGCTCGGCCTGCTGGTGCTGCCCGGCTGCGGCTACAACGCCATGCAGGGTGGCGACGAGGCCGTCAAGGCGGCCTGGGCCGAGGTGCTAAACCAGTACCAGCGGCGCGCCGACCTCATCCCCAACCTGGTCCGCACGGTCGAGGGTTTCGCCCAGCAGGAGCGCGACGTGCTGATCCAGGTCACCGAGGCGCGCGCGAAGGTTGGCTCCGTGCAGGCGACGCCCGAGACGTTGAACGATCCCGCGGCGTTCCAGCAGTTCCAGGAGGCCCAGGGCCAGCTGTCCAGCGCCCTGTCCCGCCTGCTGGTGGTGGTCGAGCGGTACCCCGAGCTCAAGTCCGACCAGAACTTCCGCGACCTGCAGGCCCAGCTGGAGGGCACGGAAAACCGCATCACCGTGGCGCGGAACCGCTTCATCGAGGCCACCCGGGAATACAACACCCTGATCCGCACCTTTCCGAACAACCTGACGGCCATGGCCTTCGGCTACAAGGTGAAACCGACCTTCACGGTCGGGAACGAGGCCGAGATCAGCAAGCCGCCAGAAGTGAACTTCGGCAAGCAAGGCTGACGTGTTCGCCAGCTCCTGGCTGCTGCCGCCGGTAGCGGCGGCACTGTTGCTCTGGGCCGGCAGCCTGCCGGCCCAGGCGCTCCGGCCCGTGCCGCCGCTCACGGGCCCGGTGGTGGACCAGACCGGCACGCTGTCGCCGGCCGAAACGACGGCTCTCGAGGGCAGGCTGGCGGACCTGGAAGCGCGCAAGGGCAGCCAGATCGCGGTGCTGCTCGTGCCGACCACGCAGCCCGAGGCCATCGAGCAGTACTCCATCCGGGTCGCGGAGAGCTGGAAGCTCGGCCGCAAGGGCGTGGACGACGGCGTGCTGCTGCTGGTGGCAAAGGACGACCGGCAGGTCCGCATCGAGGTGGGCTACGGGCTGGAGGGCGCGATCCCGGATGCCATCTCCAACCGCGTGATCGACGAGTTCATCCTGCCCCGGTTCCGCCAGGACGACTACGCGGGCGGCATTGCCGCGGGCGTGGACCGCCTGATCGCGCTGGTGGACGGCGAGCTGCTGCCCGCGCCGCAGCGTCAGCGCGGCGCCGGCCAGCTCGAGAACGTGCTCCCGGTCATCTTCGTCATCTCGCTGGTCGTTGGCGGGGTCCTCCGGCGCCTGCTGGGCCAGTTCCCCGGCGCCGTCGGCACGGGCGTGATCGCCGCCGGCGTGACCTGGCTGCTGGCCGGCATCCTGGGCCTTACCCTGTTCATGGGCGTCGTCGGCTTCCTGGTCGGGCTGGCCGCGGGCGGTGGCGGCGGGCGCTGGGCGAGCCATCCGCGCGGCCGCCACGGTGGCGGCTTCGGCGGTGGATTCGGGGGCGGCGGCGGGTTTCGCGGCGGTGGCGGCGGCTTCGGAGGCGGCGGCGCGTCGGGCCGCTGGTAGGCGACGATGGCCAGCCGATGGCTGCAGAACCTGACGACGACGCACCTGGCCCTGCGCCGCCACTTTCCGCCCGCCACGCTGTCCGCGATCGACGCGGCCATAACCGCGTCCGAGCGGGACCACCGGGCCGAGATCCGCTGCGCGATCGAGACGGCACTGCCGGTCGGTGAACTGCTCCGCGGCGTCACGAGCACCGCGCGCGCAGCCGAGGTGTTCTCGCGCCTGCGCGTGTGGGACACGGCCGCGAACAACGGCGTGCTGGTCTACGTCCTGCTCGCGGAGCGAAGCATCGAGATCGTCGCGGATCGTGGCTTCACGGGCCTGGTGGAGCCGGCGGAATGGGAGGGCATCTGCCACCACATGAAAGCGGCCTTCCGCACCGGCCATTACGAGGCTGGCACACTGTCGGCTCTCGAGCGCATCGGCGCCCTGGCCCGCCGGCACTTTCCGGCCGACGGCGGGGACCGGAACGAATTGCCGGACCGGACGGTCCTGCTGTGAGCGGCCGGTGCCGGGTGACCAGTCTCGCACCACTGGCCGTCATCGCCATGACCCTGCTCGCCATGACCAGCGCGCCTGCCGCCGCCGAGGGAGAACTCCGCCAGGCGACGGGCGCCCTGGCGACCGCGCATCCGGGCCAGTCGGGGGTCCTGCTGCTGGACACGGGCATCGAGGCCCTGCGCCAGCGGGATGCATTGATCGAGGCCGCGACGGAGACGATCGATGCCCAGTACTACATCTGGAACTCCGACGCCTCCGGGCGTTACCTGGCGGCGCGGCTGCTGGTCGCGGCGGAGCGGGGCGTGCGGGTGCGCATCATCCTGGATGACATCAACGTGGGCGGGCGGGACGAGGTCATTGCACAGCTCGCGGCACACCCGAACGTCCAGGTTCGCATCTACAACCCGACGGCTGCGCGCGAGGGCTTCATGCGCACCCTGGGCTTCATCCGGGACTTCTCCCAGGTCAATCGCCGCATGCACAACAAGTCGTTCACGGCCGACGACGCGGTGACCATCGTTGGCGGGCGAAACGTGGGCGACGAGTACTTCGATCTCGATCCCGAGACCAATTTCCGGGACCGGGAGTTGCTGGCCGTCGGTCCGGTGGTCGACGACGTCAGGGCGGGCTTCGAGGCGTTCTGGAACAGCGCCTGGACGCAGCCGGTGGAAATGCTGGCCACCGCGGATCGCGAGGTGGACATCGTCGAGATGCTCACGGCGGCTGCCGGGGAAGTGATCGCCCTCGGCTACCAGGTGCCGTCGAACCTGGCCGGCGGGATCAGTGCCGAAGTGCTGCCCGCCTTGCTTTGGGCTCCCGCCCGGCTGGTGTTCGACACGCCACCCACGGCGCAGGAGATCGAGGACTCGGATGCCCAGCAGCGGGTGGCACTGGAGCTCCGGCGGCTGGTCGGCGCGGCCCGCCGCGAGATCCTGGTGGAGTCCGCCTACTTCATCCTCGGGGACGAGAGCCTGGCAGAGGCCGCGCGGTTGCACGCAGCCGGCGTCAACCTTCGCGCGCTCACCAATTCGCTGGCGTCCAACGACCTGGTGACCAACCATTCCGGCTATGCGCGCCGCCGGGCCGCCATGCTCGACGCCGGGATCGAGCTGTTCGAGTTGCGCCCGGATGCGGCCGCCTGCCGTCGCCTGGTCACGGTGTCCCGTGCCTGCGGCAGCGGGCCTGCGTTTTCCCTGCATTCCAAGTCCATGGTCCTCGACCGGCGCGTGGTCTACGTCGGTTCCTTCAACCTGAACCTGCGCTCCACGTACCTGAACTCGGAGACCGCCCTGATCGTGGAGAGCCCCGAGCTGGCTGAGCAGGTGGCGACGTCCATGGAGGAGCTATTGCGGCCGGAAAACAGCTGGCAGGTCCTGCGCCGGAAGGGTGGCGGCCTCGAGTGGGTCACGCAGGTTGACGGCAGGGAAGTGCGCGAGACCCACGAGCCCATGACGAGCTTCGGGCGCCGGTTCAACTCCGGGTTCTACCGGCTGTTTCCGCTGGAGAAGTACCTGTAGCCCTAGGGCGCCAACCCCGACGGCCCCGGCGGCGCGCCGAGCAGTTGCCGGTAGAGGCCGGTGCTTGACGGTTCGCTGCGTCAGTCCAGCACGTGCGACAACAACCCGTCCGCCAGCTTCGGCTCGAACCACGTGGACTTCGGCGGCATCACCTGGTTGGCGTCGGCCACTGCCATCAGCGCCTCCAGGCTCGTGGGAAACATGGCGAAGGCCACGGCCATCTCGCCGCTATCCACGCGCCGCTCCAGTTCGTCCAGGCCCCGGATTCCCCCGACGAAGTCGATGCGCTTGTCGCGCCGCGGGTCGCCGATGCCCAGCACGGGCGCCAGCAGGTGATCCTGCAGCAGGCTCACGTCGAGGCTGGCCACGGGGTCCTTCGGGATCAGCGCCTTCTGGATATCCAGCCGGTACCACTGGCCCTCAAGGTACATGCCGAACTGGCCGGCCTGCGCCGGCCGGGCTTGCGTCGCCACGGGCGTAACGCTGAACTGGTGGGCGATGCGCACCAGGAAGTCCGCCACGGAGTGGCCGTTGAGATCCTTCACCACCCGGTTGTAGTCGAGGATCCGCATCTCGTCGTGGGGGAAGGCCACGCACAGGAAGTAGTTGTAGTCCACGTCACCTGAGTGATGCGGGTTGCCCTGGCCCCGGGCGGCGGCGACCCGTGACGCCGCTGCCGACCGATGGTGGCCATCGGCGATGTACAGCGAGTCCATGGCGTCCACGATGCGCGTGATGGCGCTGACCTGCTCCCGGTCGCTGATCACCCAGACGGAGTGGCAAATGCCGTCGTCGGCCTTCACTTCACAGGCAGGAATGCCCCGCGTGTTGTCCTCGATGATCAGCCGCAGCTCGGGATTGCTGCGATAGGCGAGCAGCACCGGTCCGGTCTGGGCATTCAGCGCCGTGATCTGGCGGACCCGGTCGTCCTCCTTGTCCGGCCGGGTGAACTCGTGCTTGCGGATCCGGTTGCGGTCGTACTCGACGACGCTCCCCACGCAGCCA
>CAZTGY010000189.1:0-5620 GCA_964613445.1 uncultured Chromatiaceae bacterium
GGATGCGGGTCGCCGACCTGGAGACCCAGTTCGCCGAACTCGACGGCTACACCGCCGAGTCCCGGGCCAGCGAGCTCCTGCGCGGGGTCGGCATTCCGGAGGAATTCGACGCCGGCCTGATGAGCGAGGTGGCGCCCGGCTGGAAGCTGCGCGTGCTGCTCGCCCAGGCGCTGTTCGGCAACCCGGACGTGCTGCTGCTCGACGAGCCCACCAACAACCTGGACATCAACTCGATCCGCTGGGTCGAGGAGCTGCTCGACTCCCGCGACTGCACGATGGTGATCATCTCCCACGACCGCCACTTCCTGAACAGCGTCTGCACCCACATGGCCGACCTGGACTACGGCGAACTGCGCATCTATCCGGGCAACTACGACCAGTACATGATTGCCGCCACGGAAGCCCGCGAGCGCCTGCTGGCCGACAACGCGAAGAAGAAGGCCCAGATCGCCGAGCTGCAGACCTTCGTCAGCCGCTTCTCGGCCAACGCGTCGAAGGCGCGCCAGGCCACGTCCCGGGCCCGCCAGATCGAGAAGATCGAGGTCGCCGAGGTGAAGCCCTCGAGCCGGGTGAGCCCCTTCATCCGCTTCGACCAGGCCCGGAAGCTGTACCGGCTGGCGCTGGAGGTCGATGGGCTCACCAAGGGCTACGACGCAGAGCCGCTGTTCCGGAACCTGAACCTGAAGGTCGAGGTCGGCGAGCGGATCGCGATCATCGGCGCCAACGGCGTCGGCAAGACCACGCTCCTGAAGTGCCTCGTGCAGGAACTCGCGCCGGACGAGGGCACGGTGAAATGGTCGGAGAACGTCGCGACCGGCTACGTGCCCCAGGACCGGGGCAACGACTTTGCCGAGGACCTCACCCTCTTCGACTGGATCCGCCAGTGGCAGCAGAAGACCGACGACGAGCAGGCACTGCGGGCGACGCTCGGCCGCATGCTCTTCTCAAAGGACGAAAGCCGGAAGTCGGTCAAGGTCATCTCCGGCGGCGAGGAGGGTCGCCTGCTGTTTGGCAAGATGATGCTCCTGAAGCCGAACGTGCTGCTCATGGACGAGCCGACGAACCACCTGGACATGGAGTCCATCGAGGCGCTGAACCTGGCACTGGAGAACTATCCCGGCACGCTGATCTTCGTGAGCCACGACCGGGAGTTCGTTTCCTCACTGGCCACCCGGGTGATCGAGATGAAGGGCGAGGGCGGGGTCGTGGACTTCCACGGCGGGTATGAGGATTACCTCCGCAGCCAGGGCGTGGAGGAGTCCCGTGAGCCGCGGCGGATGAGCCGATGACGCGTCAGCTCGCAATTCTGACCGGGTTGCGGATCTCCGCCGGTTGACGCTCGGGGCAGGCGGTTGCACCCTGTACGGGCGACCGGTCTCGGGTCTGGCCCGTGATCTGACTCAGGAGTAGCGAGGATGATGAATCTCAGGATGCTATCGGTGGTCCTCCTTGGTCTCTGGTTCACCATGGAGCCAGCCGTGGCCACGCCGCCACCCTGGGCTCCCGCCCACGGCTGGCGCGCGAAGAACGATCCCTTCTATGTGGGCTATGCCGGGCGCCAGTGGTCCGACGATTTCGGGGTGATCGACGGCCGTTGCGACACCGACAAGGTCCTGGCCGCCGTGGGCGCCGTGGCGGGCGGGGCCATCGGGAACCGGGTGGCATCGCCTGAAGGCCGGGTGATCGCCACGGTCATCGGGGCCATCGTCGGCGGCGTCGTGGGCGATGCCATCGGCAAGAAGATCGACAAGAGCGATCGCGCCTGCGTCGGCCAGGCCCTGGAGCTGGCGCGCGTGGGCCAGCGGGTGCGGTGGACGAATCCGGCGACGGGCCAGAGCTTCACGGTCCGGCCAAAGGAAGACCTTGCCGACGGTTGCCGGAAATTCGAGCTCACCGGGGGTGGGCGCGATGCCGGCGGACCCGTCAAGCTGACTGGCTGTGCCGGCAATGACGGTGAGTGGCGGTTGCAGTGAGCTTCAGGGCGCGGATTGACGCCGACGGGCGGTCGCCAGAACTGTCAATCCCGAAACAAACAGCCACGCCGCAGCCGGGACGGGCACGACCTGCGTGTTGACCGGGACTCCCTCGATGGTCAGGCCGCTGAAGGCGAGCCCGGAGTCGAAGTGGGTGTCGCTCCAGTTGGTCACGCCGTATTCCACGGTGTAGCTGCCAGCAGACACGACGGAGTAGTTCGCCTGGACCCAGCCGGTGTAGCCGCAACCGGTTGAATAGCACGTGCCGGAGCTGACGCCGAGCGGGCCCCATGCGGGGGCGCCGCCGATGATGGGTACCGCTGCCGGTGTCAGCGTGGCGAGTGGCGCCGGCATGCCAAAGCCCGGAACGATCGAGCCGGTGGGCTTCGTGCGGGCCGTGAACAGCAGGGCCACTTCGTTGTTCGAGGCATCCAGGAGGCGCGCCCAGCCGTAGTCGGCGAAGCCGGCCCCGTCCGAGGTCACGTAATCGAAGAAGAACTGCAGGTCGTCCCCGGCACTGGCGACAAACAGGTCCGAGCGCAAAATTGAGCCGTTGGTATTGCCGACGCCGCCATTGATGCCTGGCACGATGTAGGGCAGCCCGCCGCCCGGGGCGCCGCCGAAGGTCGATACCCACCCGTAGGATGTCGCGCCATCGGGCGGCAGCGTGACCACGCCATTGGCACCGAGGGTGCCTGCATTGCCGATGACGGTGACCGCCGAGGCATCGACGGCGAAGAAAGCAGAGACCAGGAGCAGTCCAATCGTTCTTTTCACGGCCGAATTCCCCCACGCAGTTTTTTGAAGCTGACGGTTGCCGTCGCTGGGTGAACAATACCCGCAAAGGCGAGGCTTCGGCCGATTTAACTTAAGTTGGAATTTCGCCCCTATACTTTGTCCGGCGGGCAGGAGAAATTGCCGTTTCGATCTTCGAACCCAAGCTGGTCACCGTCCTGCGCGAGGGCTACGGCCTGGATGCCCTCCGCCGTGACACCGTGGCCGGGCTCACGGTGGCCATCGTGGCGCTGCCGCTCGCCATCGCCATTGCCATCGCCAGCGGGACGACGCCCGAGAAGGGGCTGCTGACGGCGGTCATCGCCGGCTTCCTCATATCGGCGCTGGGCGGCTCCCGCGTCCAGGTGGGCGGGCCCACCGGCGCCTTCATCCCGATCGTCTACGCCATCATCCTCCGGCAGGGCTACGACGGGCTCGTGCTGGCCACCTGCATGGCGGGCCTGATCCTCGTCGCCGCCGGCCTGCTGCGCATCGGGACGCTGATGAAGTACATGCCCCAGCCGCTGATCACGGGGTTCACGGCGGGTATCGCCGTGATCATCTTCCTGAGCCAGGTGTCGGACCTGCTCGGCCTGGGCCTGCGCGACATTCCCGCGGAAATCGTGCCCAAGCTCGCGGTCATTGGCGCGGGGCTCCCCAACCTGAATCCCTGGGCGCTGGGCCTGGCGCTCGCCTCGATCGCGGCAATCGTGCTGCTGCGGAAAATCGCCCCGCGGTCTCCGGGCTTCCTCATCGTCGTCATCGGCGGCGCGCTGGCTGCGCAGATCCTGGACCTGCCGGTGGAGACCATCGGCTCGCGCTTCGGCGACCTGCCCCAGGCCGTGCCCGCGCCCGGGCTGCCGGTCGTCACGCTCGCCCGGCTGCGGGAGCTGCTGCCCGATGCGTTCACGATCGCGTTCCTCGCCGGTGTGGAGTCGCTGCTGTCCGCGGTCATCGCCGATGGCATGACCGGCAGGCGCCACCGGTCGAACATGGAGCTGGTGGCCCAGGGCATCGCCAATACGGCCTCGGGCCTGTTCGGCGGGCTGCCGGCTACCGGCGCCATCGCCCGCACGGCCACCAACGTGCGCGCCGGGGCCGCCTCGCCGGTGGCGGGCATGCTGCACGCCGTCTTCCTGCTCGCCTTCCTGCTGGCCGGGGCGTCGCTCGTGCGCTACGTGCCCATGGCGTCGCTGGCCGCGGTGCTCAGCGTGGTCGCTTTCAACATGAGCGAGCACGAGCGCTTCCGGCACCTGCTGTCCGCGCCCCGGGGCGACTGGCTGGTGCTGCTGGTGACGTTTGGCCTGACCGTGTTCACCGACCTGACCCTGGCCATCGAGGTGGGTGTCGTGCTGGCGGCGCTGCTCTTCATGGACCGCATGGCCCGCGTCGTGGAGATCGGCAGCGGCGCGCGGCTGATGGACGAGGCGGCCGACGACCTGGCGCCGGACCCGGACCGGGACCAGCGACTGCGCCTGCCGCCGGGGGTCGAGGCCTTCCAGATCAATGGCCCCCTGTTCTTCGGCGTGGCGAGCCGGCTGGACGACGTGCTGGACCAGTTCGCAAAGGCGCCGAAGGTCTTCATCCTGCGGACCCGCCTCGTCCCGATGATCGATGCCAGCGGCGTCCATGCGCTGCAGGGCCTGGCCGAGCGCTGCGGGCGGCGGGGCATCCACCTGATCCTCTCGGGGCTCCAGCCGCAGCCCCGGCAGGTCCTCGACGGCATGAAGTTCCGTCCGGTGCCGGGCCGGATCTCGTTCGCCCCGGATTTCAGCGCCGCGCTGCTGCTGGCGCGGGATCTCTGCGGCGAGTCGTCGTAGGAGCGCCTTCAGGCGCGACCCGGACCAGGGATTCGGCAATAATGCCGGCATGCGCTACACGGCCCCGAACCCGACTGCCCCACGGATGTGGGGCGCGCTGGCGTGCCTGCTGCTCGCCTGCGTCGCTGCATTGACGGGTTGCGCCAGCACGCCAGCCGGCAAACCAGCCAGTAATGACGACCTGGTCCTCGTCGCCGGCGCGTCGGGGCGCGCGGGGCGTTACGTCGTGCAGCAGCTCAGGGCGGAGGGCATTCCCTTCCGCGCCATGACCCGCAACCGCGCCGAGGCGGAGAAGCGCCTCGGTCCGGATTTCGCGGGCGTGGACTGGGTCGAGTGCGACGTGCGGGATCCCGCCCAGGTTGCCGCCGCCATGCGCGGCGTGAACCGGGTGATCAGCGTGATTGGCGCCAACCAGGTGGGGGGCGACAACAGCGCGGAGTTCGTGGACTACGGCGGCGTGAGGAACCTGGTGGATGCCGCCGTCGCCGGCCAGGTGGAGCGGTTCGTGCTGCTCACCGCCATCGGCGTGACCGACCCGGCGCACCCCTTCAACAAGGCCACGAAGGGCGCCCTGGGCTGGCGCTTCAAGGGCGAGGAGTACCTGCGCGCGAGCGGCCTCGTCTACACGATCGTGCGGCCCGGCGGCCTGGTGAACGAGCCCGCGGGGCAGAAGGGCCTGCGCCTGGAGCAGGGGGACAACTGGCGTCCCCTGCTGCGCAGCACCCTGTCCCGGGCCGACCTGGCCCTGGTCCTGGTCGAGAGCCTGCGCCAGCCGGGCGCCCGCCACGCCACCTTCGAGCTCGTCAATGACCCGGCCCTGCCGCCCGGCGCCTGGCGCGACCGCTTCGGCACGCTCTCTCCCGACCCGCCGCACCCGGCAAATTAAGAAATCTTAAGTTGCGCGCAACGCTCCCGCGAGGGGGCGGGGCCCAACATTGCCCCGTGCCCTGGTGAGTCACCCCCCTTCCCGGGGCACGACGTGAAGTGCCGAGACTCAAGTGACGAGACTCAAGTGGCATCGGCGGACGGCGACGGCGGCACGGCCTGGTCTCC
>CAZTGY010000189.1:5630-5945 GCA_964613445.1 uncultured Chromatiaceae bacterium
CCCTGTATCAGGCGGTAACGCTCCCGCCGTCCGCCGGTGTCGCTAACCACGCAGCCCCCATCCCCCCTCGTGAACAGGATCCGATCCATGCGCTTCCAAATTCCACTGGTGGCGGTTGCACTCGCAGCTGCAGTATTCCTGGGCAGCGCCGTGTCCGGCCCTGCCATCTCGGGCGCCGCGCCGGCGGCCGGCAATGAGCCCCGGGTCGCAGTCCCGGCGCCGGCTCCAGCGCAGGCCGCGGGCCTGCCGGACTTCAAGTCGATCATCAAGCGCAACCAGGCGAGCGTGGTGAACATCAGCACCACCCAGCAGGTT
>CAZTGY010000190.1:0-5908 GCA_964613445.1 uncultured Chromatiaceae bacterium
GTCCTCGAGGCGGAAGTCGGCGTTACCGAGGCCGCGCTCGTCCAGCCGAACGCCGAGAACCACTACGACGTGACGCCGGCCGATCTCCCCCTGTCCTGCCCGATGCCCGGCATGCACCTCTGGAATTCACACCCCAAGGTCTACCTGGCGATCGAGGAGGAGGGGCGCGCCAAGTGCCCGTACTGCGGGGCGACCTACGCCTTAACCCGCGCGCGGTGAGCGGCCCGCTGGCCCACCTCAACCTGGCGCGCGGCTTTCGCGGCGGCGAACGGCAGACCGAACTCCTCATCCGTGGCCTGGCTGACCTCGGCTGGACCCAGCGCCTCGTGGCCCGGCGTGGCGAGCCGCTGGCAGCCCGCTGCCGCGATGTACCGGGACTCGAGATCGTCGAGGCCGGCGCCGGCGTGGCGGGCGCCTTCGTCGCGCTGCGTGGCGCGGGGCTGGTGCACAGCCACGAGGGCCGGGGAGTCCAGGCAGCCTGGTTGAACCGCCTGTTCCGGGGTGCGCCGTTCGTCATCACCCGGCGGGTGCAGAAGGGGCCCCGGCGCTCCATGCTCAACCGCCGAATGTACCGGTCAGCGGTTGCCGTCGTCGCGATTTCCGAGGCGATCCGCACCGCCCTGGCGCGGCTCGACGCGCAGCTGCCCGTCCGCGTCATACCGAGCGCCAGCAGCGGCCTGCCCGCGACGCTGGGCAACGTGGAGCGCCTGCGCGCCAGCTTCGGCGGCAGTTTCGTGGTGGGCCACGTGGGCGCGCTCGACGATTCGCACAAGGGCCAACTGCAGATCATCGAACTCGCGCGGCGCTGGCAGGCCACCCGTCCGGCGGTACGCTTCGTGCTGGTCGGCGCCGGACGGGACGAAGCCCGACTCCGTCAGGCCGCCACCGGCCTGGACAACGTCATCTTTACCGGGGAGGTCGGCAATGTCGGCGATTTCCTGGCTGCCTTCGACCTCTTCCTCTATCCCTCCCGCCACGAGGGCCTGGGGTCCATCCTCCTCGACGCACTGGAGGCTGGCCTGCCCGTGGTGGCGACGGCCGTGGGTGGCATCCCCGAGATCGTCCGGGACGGGGAGAACGGCGCGCTGGTGAAGCCCGGCGAACCCGTGGCGCTCGAGGCCGCGGTGGCGGCCTTCCACGCCGACCCGGCGCTGCGCGCCCGGGTGGCCGCAGCCAACCGGCTGCGGGCCCGGGAATTCTCGGCCGCCACCATGACGCGCCGCTACGACCGGCTGTACCGGGAAGTGGCTGGTCGCCAGAATGTCGGGCTTACGCTGCCATGAGGTCCACTCCATGATCATCGTCACCGGCGGCGCCGGCTTCATCGGCAGCAACCTGGTTCGTGCCCTGAATGCCGCGGGGCATGCCGACATCCTGGTCGTGGACGACCTGCGGGATGCCCGCAAGATCCTGAACCTCTCCGACTGCCGCATCGCCGACTACGTGGACATGCACGAGTTCGCCACGCGCATCGCGGCCGGCCACGACTTCGGCCCGAAGCTGGAGGCCATCTTCCACCAGGGCGCCTGCACCGACACGACGGAGTGGAACGGCCTGCTGATGATGCGGTCGAACTACGACTTTTCGCGCCATGTGCTCCGCTATGCCACGGATAGACGGGTGCCGCTCGTGTACGCCTCGTCCGCCTCGGTCTACGGGGCGGGCCGGGAGTTCCGCGTGAGCGAGGAGTGCGAGCGGCCCATCAACGTCTACGCCTTCTCGAAGCTGATGTTCGACCGGCACGTGCGGCAAGTGTCCGGTACCTTCCGTTCGCCGGTGGTGGGGCTCCGTTACTTCAACGTCTACGGGCCCCGCGAGGCCCACAAGGGTGGCATGGCGAGCGTCATCCACCACTTCCGCGAGCAGCTGAAGTCCGGCGACGAGATTCGGCTGTTCGCCGGCAGCGACGGCTATGGTGACGGCGAGCAGGTGCGGGACTTCATCCACGTGGACGACATCGTCGCCGTGAACCTGTGGGCCTGGCGGCAGGGCGCCAGTTCCGGGATCTACAATCTGGGCACCGGACAGGCCCGCAGCTTCAATGACGTGGCCCGGGCGGTGCTGAAGTGGCACGGTCGCGGCCGCATCCAGTACATCGCCTTCCCCGATCACCTGAAGGGCAGCTACCAGAGCTACACCCAGGCCGATCTCACGGGGCTCCGGGCCGCCGGGTACGATGGCGCGTTCATCCCGATCGAAGAGGGCGTGCCGCGTTACCTGGACGCCATTGCCTGAGCATCGCGCGCCGTGACCGCCACTCTCATCGTCGGACCGTCCTGGGTCGGTGACATGGTCATGGCCCAGTCCCTGTTCCAGCTGCTGCGCGGGCAGGAGCCCGGGATGGCCATCGACGTGGTGGGGCCTCCCTGGTCGGTGCCGCTGGTCGCGCGGATGCCGGAGGTGCGGCGGGGCATTCCGCTCGGCGTCGCTCACGGTGCATTCGCGCTCGGTGCGCGGCGGGCACTGGGCCGGTCGCTGCGTGGCCCGGGCTACGACCGGGCGATCGTGCTCCCGCGGTCCTTCAAGTCGGCGCTCGTCCCCTGGTTCGCCCGCATACCCGTCCGCACGGGCTTTGCCGCGGAGCTGCGGGGCCTGTTGCTGAACGACGCGCGTCGGCTCGACCGGCGGGCTCTCGACCAGACCGTCAAGCGCTTCCTCGCGCTGGGCGTACCCCGCGACGCGCCCGTGCCGCCGCCCGGGACGCCGGCCCTGCGGGTGGACGAGGCCAATCGGGCGGCGTTGCTCGCGCGCCTCGGGCTCGGCCAGCGCCCGGCGATCGCACTGATGCCGGGCGCCGCCTATGGCCCTGCCAAGCAGTGGCCTGTCGGCAATTTCACCGAGCTCGCGCGGCAGCTGATCGCACGCGGCTTCGAGATCTGGGTGCTCGGGTCCGGCAGCGAGGCGGACCTGGGCGAGGCGATCCGGTCCGGCGCCGGCGCCCCCGTGTCCAATCTTTGCGGCCGTACCGGCCTGGAGGACACCGTGGACCTGCTGTCCGCCACCCGCGCCGCCGTCACGAACGATTCCGGGCTGATGCACGTGGCCGCCGCCGCGGGCACCCGGGTGGTGGCCGTGTACGGCAGCAGCTCACCGGCCTTCACGCCGCCGCTGACTCCCCGAAAGGCGGTCGTCTACCTCGGCCTCGATTGCAGCCCCTGCTTCCGGCGCGAGTGCCCCCTCGGCCACCTGAACTGCCTGAAGCAGATCAGCCCGGCCAGCGTCCTGGCAGCCATGAACGTGTAGGAGCGCCTTCAGGCGCGACCCTGACGTTTCCCGGGGACCGGCCGAAGCCGGAGCCGTCACGAACGCCTGGGAGGAGCCGGCGTCATCTGTTTCACCCAGGTTTCGAATGTCGTCATGTTCGGCGACTCCCACTGGTCCGGCGCACGCAGGAACTTCGGAAAGTTCTTCGCCGTGTAGTCGTAGATCTTCCTGGGCAGCTGCTCCGGGCCCTCCAGCGAGAAGATCCGGGTGTTGTAGAGGAGCCGCCCCGGGGCATTGTCCATCAGCATCCACGGGATGAAGGGCGCTTCCTTGAACCAGGCGCTGGTGCTGTAGACCTTCATGACCTTCGGGTCCGCCAGCTCCGACATCCGGGTATGGACCTGGAACATCTCCGAGGTCTTGTACCAGTCGCCGATGTACTCCCGCGGCCACTTGTCCCGGGTGAAGGGGGAGGGCCAGCGGGTGTGCACGTTGAAGGTCACGATCACCCGGTCGCCCACGGTTTCCCAGGGCAGGATGAAGGGAAACTCCACGGTCTCCTGCTTGCCTGCCTCGCCAAACGTCTGCTTGAACGACGTGGCGTAGTAGGAGTTCACCGGGTCGTTGTTCGTGGGGTAGACCCTGACTGTCTCGCCGGTGAGCGGGTTCTTCCAGTTTTCCAGGATCTCGCCGGTCTTGAGGTCCGTGTAGTAGGAAATCTCCCGGTGCAGGTTCTCGTAGCGGCCGTCCGGCAGGCGCGTCACGCGGCTCATGCCAAAGCCCTCGTAGCCGAAGAGCGGCAGGTTCTTCTGATCCGGGCCGGTCACGGCCACCACGTCGCCCTTGTAGTAGCCGCAGGTTTCCCGCCCGTCGAGCGAAGCCACCACCTTGACCCAGGCCTTGAGGTTGTCCTCCGGCTTGCTGAAGTCGAACCTGATGGGTTCACCGGCCGGCGCCGTAGACGCGGCCTGGGCTGGCCCGCTGGCCAGGCCCGCTGCAACGCCGGCGGTGAGGCCGGCGCCCAGTAACGCGCCCGCTGAGCCAAGGGCCTGCCGACGGGACAGGAGATATTGGGCAGGATTGCGATTGATCAGCGACACAGCGGGCCTCCGGGCTAAGCTTCGAGGCCGTCAGGTTAGCTGAATCCGGCGCCTGCCAGCAGGGCGAAGCCTCCAGCAGGCCCAACGGCTAGTATCGCTGCAGGGAGATGATGTGCTGCACACCACCTGGACGCGCCTGATCCTGACGTTCCTCGCCGGCTATTTCGTCGCGAGCAACCTGAACTGGGGCATCGCGGAGTTCCTGCTGAACCCCTGGGCCATGCCCCGCTTCGACGGGTTCATGCGGGTTGGCGAAGCCGCCGGTGGCATCAACATCGTCAAGATGGTGCTGGGCTTCCTCGTTCCCCAATTCGTCGCGGTGCTGATCGCGGCATCACTGGCCAAGCCCGCGGGCTGGGCTGCACGGGCCGTCTATGCCAGCCTGCTGGTGGGCGCGGCCGCCTTCTTCGGCACCTACACATTCCTGTCGGGCTGGGGCAACGTGAACTGGGTGCCGCTGATGGCGGCTGCGGTGGCCGATACGACCTGCCTCGTCATCGGGGCACTGATCGCGGGGTTCCTGCAGCAACTCGGCTTGCGGCGTCGCGCCTGAAGGCGCTCCTACGCGGCGGCGCGCAGCACGTTGATGGGAGCAAGTTCCGGGAAGTGGGCGTTCGCCAGCGGCGTGAGTGCCGTCCAGATGAAGCAGTGCTGGCCGGAGAGGCAGCCGTGGCTCACGCCATCGGCGAATACCATCCAGGCCGAATAGGGCGCGAAGCGGATCTCCACGTGGTGCTGGATCTCGTTCTGGAACTCGGGCGAGTCCTTCAGGTAATCGTGGAAGCGCTTCATGGCGCGGTCGTAGGGGCTCGTGTCCAGCACCTTCGCCAGGGGAACGACGGCGCTGACTCCCCTCAGGAGCGCCGATAGCAGCTCGTCGAGAGCGTTCTTGTCCAGCCGGCCGATATGGCCCTTCGGTCCCGTGAAGCCGGCGCGTTCCGCGTGCCGCGCGAACACGCTGCGGAAGTCGCCCTTGCTGGCCCACACCCGGTCACGGGCCGGATTCACGTTGACGAGGAAGCGCAGGATGCGGTCCCCGTTGGTGGCGCCGTAGGCGCCGGCATCCACGTGGATCAGCTCGCTGGCCTTGTGGGCATCGATGGCCCGGCCCGCTTCCTCCATCGGGCGGAAGCTGCAGGTGCCGATGTCCGCGCTGCGCAGGAGATCCGGCATGGTCCGCCGCGTCCACTCGGCCACGTTCAGCCGCAGCTGCGTCAGCGCGCGGTACGTGGCGGGGTAGAGCGGGGACTTCGGGTCCAGGCCACGTACCGAGTCCGCCTCGGGGTGGTAGCTGACATTCTTCCGGGTGATGGCGCCGGCAAGCTGGTCGCGCAGCACGTCCAGGTCCGCCTCGTCGGGCAGTTCCACCGGACAGCGGGGCAGGTAGACGATGCGACCCTGCTCCAGCGCGTCCGACAGCGTGCGCGGGCCGGCGGTGGCGAGTCGGGCGGCGTCAAAGGTTTCGAGCATCGCGGCGTCTCCGGGTTTGCCGCTAGTTTCCGGCATCCGGGGCGCGGCCGGCAACCGGCGGCCGGGGGCTGTCGGGGCGCAGCGCGCCGTCCAGCACCGCGTCGATCCGGGCGATGACGTCGTCCGCCCGGATC
>CAZTGY010000191.1:0-5905 GCA_964613445.1 uncultured Chromatiaceae bacterium
GCATGGGCAAGTCCTTCCGGGGCGTCTTTCACCTGCTGGAGGACCGGCTGCTGCGCTTCACGCCGGGCGAGGAGAAGCGCACCAGCGTCGAGGAGCTCCGCGGCCTCGACAATCCGCAGCTCGATGCGCTCTTCCCCGACGAGGTTGGCAGCCTGCGGGCCGACGTGGGCCTGATCCGCGACGCGAGCACGCCCTTCGACCGGGGCCGGTTCCTGGCCGGGCAGCAGTCGCCCGTGTTCTTCGGTTCCGGCATCAACAACTTCGGCGTGCAGGAGATCCTGCAGGCGCTGGTCGACTGGGCGCCGCCGCCGCAGCCGCGGGACGGTGGCACGCGGCTGGTCGGGCCGACGGAGCCCGCGTTCAGCGGCTTCGTCTTCAAGATCCAGGCGAACATGGACCCGAAGCACCGGGACCGCATCGCCTTCTTCCGCATCTGCTCCGGCCGCTACGTCCCCGGCATGAAGGCGCGGCACCTGCGCAGCGGCCGGGACATGAAGCTGGGCAATGCACTGACCTTCATGGCCAACGAGCGCGTGGCGAGCGAGGGCGCCGTGGCCGGCGACATCATCGGCATCTACAACCACGGCCAGCTGCAGATCGGCGACACCCTCTCCGACGGCGAGCCGCTGGTGTTCAAGGGCATCCCCTATTTCGCCCCGGAACTGTTCCGGGCCGCCCGGCCGAGGGATCCCATGAAGAGCAAGCAGCTGCAGAAGGGGCTGCAGGAGCTGGGCGAGGAGGGCGCCATCCAGGTGATCACGGCCCGGCAGGGCGCCCAGACGCTGCTCGGCGCGGTGGGCCGCCTGCAGTTCGAGATCGTCGCGCACCGGCTGTCCGCCGAATACAACGTGGACGCGGTCTACGACAACGTGGACATCTACACGGCCCGCTGGCTCACCTACCCGGACGAGGCGACCCGCAAGAAATTCGAGAAGGACGAGGCCATGTCCCTGGCGAAGGACGTGGACGGCAACCCGGTCTTCCTCTCCGGCAACAAGTACAACCTGAAGCTCACGCTCGAGCGCTGGCCCACCATCGGGTTCCACGCGACCCGCGAACACGGCCAGCGCCTGTAGGAGCGGCTTCAGCCGCGACGAGAAAAAGGGAAAAAGGGAAAAAAGAGGTCAGATTCATTATTTCGTGCGGGCGGGAGACTCCCCTCGGCACGAAGTAATGAATCTGACCCGTTTCCCCCGTCGCGGCTGAAGTCGCTCCTACAGGCGCTGCACTGGACACGTCCCGTCGCCCGGCCTAGTGTCGGCAAATGGCGCTCGACAACCCCAGCCGCGACCGGGTCCGTGTGGAAATCGACGGATCCGTGGCGCTGGTCCGCCTGACCCGCGGCGCGCAGCACAACGGCATGGACTTGCCGATGCTCGACGCCGTCCGCCGCGCCGCCCGCCGCCTGCGGAAGGACCGCCAGGTGCGTGCGGTGATCCTCCATGGCGAAGGCCCGTCCTTCTGCGCCGGGCTCGACGTGAAGTCCGTGCTGGGTAATCCGGTGGCTGCCGCCGCGGGCGTGGCCTCCCTGTTCTCGCCGGCACGGAACCGCTTCCAGGAGTGGAGCATGGCCTGGCGCGAGGTGCCCGCCCCGGTCATCGCGGCGATCCACGGCAACTGCTTCGGCGCGGGCCTCCAGCTGGCGCTCGGGGCCGACATCCGGCTCGCGACGCCGGATGCGCGCTTCTCGGTGATGGAGGTCAAGTGGGGGCTCGTTCCCGACATGGGCGGGGCGGCGCTCCTGCGCGAGCTGGTCTCCATCGACGTCGCCAAGGAGCTCGCCATGACGGGGCGGATTCTCTCGGGCACCGACGCGCACGCACTGAAGCTCGTTACCCGCGTCACCGAAGCACCGCTGGAGCAGGCGAGGGCGCTGGCCGCCGAGATCGGCGCCCGCTCCCCCGACGCCGTCGCCGCCGCCAAGTTCCTGCTCCAGGAGAGCTGGCACGGCGCTGAAGCGGAGGCCCTTGCCGCTGAACGCCGCTGGCAGCGCCGCGTCATCGCCGGCCGGAACCAGCGCATCGCCGTTCGGCGCAATGCGCCGCGAAATCCGGACCAGTCCGAACTGCCGTTCCTGCAGCGGCGAATCGAGCGCTGACGATGACGGGCTACCCGCACCTGCTGGAACCCCTGGACCTGGGCTTCACGACGCTCCGCAACCGGGTGCTGATGGGCTCCATGCACACGGGGCTCGAAGACCGGGCCAGCAACTTCCCGCGCCTCGCGGCCTACTTCGCCGAGCGGGCCCGGGGCGGCGTCGGCCTGATCGTGACGGGCGGCTTCGCGCCCAACGTCCAGGGCTGGCTGCTGCCCTTCGCCTCCCGGCTCGGGTCTCACGCCGCGGCCCGCGCCCACCGGCCCGTCACCGGCGCCGTGCACGCCCACGGCGGGAAGATCGCGCTGCAGATCCTGCACGCGGGCCGCTACGGCTATCACCCGCTGTCCGTCGGCGCGTCGGGCATCCAGTCGCCCATCACGCCCTTCAGGCCGCGGGCGCTGTCCACCGCCGGCGTGGAGCGCCAGATCCGCGCCTTCGTCCGGTGCGCCGCCCTGGCCCGGGAGGCGGGCTACGACGGCGTGGAGGTGATGGGCTCGGAGGGTTACTTCATCAACCAGTTCCTCGTGACCCACACCAACCAGCGCACCGACAAGTGGGGCGGCAGCTTCGCCAACCGCATGCAGCTGCCCGTCGAGATCGTCGCCCGGGCCCGGGAGGCCGTGGGCCGGGACTTCATCATCGTCTACCGGCTGTCCATGCTCGACCTGATCCCGGACGGCCAGACCTGGGACGAGATCGTGACGCTGGCGAAGGCCATCGAGCAGGCCGGCGCCACGATCATCAACACGGGCATCGGCTGGCATGAAGCCCGCGTGCCGACCATCGCCACGTCCGTGCCGCGCGCCGCGTTCGCCTGGGTGACGCGCAAGCTCAAGGGGGAGGTGGGCATCCCGCTCTGCACCACCAACCGCATCAACGCGCCGGACGTCGCCGAGCGGATCCTGGCCGCGGGTGACGCGGACATGGTGTCCATGGCCCGGCCGCTGCTGGCGGACCCGGAGTTCGTCAACAAGGCGGCCGCGGGGCGCGCCGCGGAGATCAACACCTGCATCGCCTGCAACCAGGCGTGCCTGGACCACGCGTTCGTGAAGGAGCTGGCGAGTTGCCTGGTGAACCCCCGGGCCTGCCACGAGACCGAGCTGAACTACCCGCCCGCGGTGACGAAGAAGCGGGTTGCCGTCGTCGGCGCGGGTCCCGCCGGCCTCGCCGCCGCCACCGTGCTGGCGGAGCGTGGCCACGCCGTGGAGCTCTTCGAGGCGGCGGGCGAGATCGGCGGCCAGTTCAACCTGGCGAAGCGCATTCCGGGCAAGGAGGAGTTTCACGAGACGCTGCGCTACTTCCGCGAGCGGCTGGCCAGTCTCGGCATCCCGGTGCGCCTCGATACCCGCGTCACGGCGGAGCAGCTCCTGGCGGGCCGCTTCGACGAGGTCGTGCTGGCCACGGGCGTCACGCCCCGCCGCCCGGGCATTCCCGGCGACGACCACCCGCGCGTGCTGTCCTACGTGGACGTGGTCCTGCACGGCAGGCCGGTCGGCCAGCGCGTCGCCATCGTGGGCGCCGGTGGCATCGGCTTCGACGTGGCGGAGTTCCTGGTGCAGGACGGGCATTCGCCGACCCTCGACCTGCCGGCGTGGCTGGCGGAGTGGGGCGTCGCGGACCCGGCCACGGCCCGGGGTGGCGTCGCGGACGTGAAGCCCGTGGTTGCCCCGCCGGCGCGCCAGGTGTTCCTGCTCCAGCGCAAATCCGGCAAGCCCGGCGCGGGCCTCGGCAAGACGACGGGCTGGATCCATCGGGCGACGCTGAAGATGAAGCGCGTGCAGATGCTGGCCGGCGTGACCTACGAGCGCATCGACGACGCGGGCCTGCACATCAGCATCGACGGCGAGCGGCAGGTGCTGGCGGTGGACAACGTGGTGCTGTGCACCGGGCAGGAGCCGTTGCGGGACCTGCAGGCGCCCCTGCAGGCGGCCGGGATCACGACCCACCTGGTCGGCGGCGCGGACGTGGCTGCCGAGCTGGACGCGAAGCGGGCGATCCGGCAGGCCTCGGAGCTGGCGGCGGGGGTTTGACTTAAGTCCGCCGCATCCGCCATCCGGGTGATGCGCCGGCCGCGGCTTTCGGGGGATACTCGGGCCCGATAGGTGGGGGATGTCGATGCGACTGTTCGCACAGTGTTTTCTGGCAATTCTGCTGGTTCCGGTCACGGCACATTCCGCCACGACTGTTTATCCGATCAACGGCACCTTCGGCAGCAACGAGCACTCCTGTACCCAGATCGCCCTGCTGTTCGGCGGTGCCGACTGCACCTTCGGGCGCAACCGGCCGGGAGCACTCCTGGATCCACCGGTGGGTGGCGTTCCGGCCTGGATTGGCCCCCAATTCAACGGCGGGCACTACGTCGCGGACGGCATCAAGGACGTGATCGGCTACATCCCGACCTCCGGCGGGTTCGATGCCAACACCGCAACTTTCAGCCCGGCTGCCTATGACGGCAAGCTCGCCGCACCCATCACCGGCATCCTGACGATCGACGACAACGGCACCCCGGCCAATCCCGACGACGACCTGGTGAGCGCGCAGTTCACGATCGGCGCCATGGCCCGGAACATCGCCACCGGGCAGTCGACCCGGGTCGTGCAGCGGTGGTCCACCATGTATCACGTCATGGCCCCGACCCCGGTCAATGCCGCCGCGACGGTGCCCAACGGCGCCGGCGGCGTGGACTACGTGATCGGGAGCCGCGGCTTCCCGGCACCGCTGTGCAGTGCCACCAACAGCGCGGACTGCTTCGCCACCGCGAACTCGTCCGCCAGCTTCCAGAACTTTAACCTCAACGATGAAGCGGTGGCCTTCTGGGCTGAGATCCCTGCCGGCGGTATCGGCATCGAGCGGTCCGGCCTGCTCGGCGACCCCGCCTTCGTGGCGGTCCAGCCGCCGCCCAACCCGCCCACCGGCAACGTGGGCGCGACCACCACCGCGACCTTCACCGGCTACTCCTGTGACGATTCCCAGGCCAACGACCTGGACTGCACGTCCAACTCGATCGTCTGGGGCGCCGGTGAGCCTGCCGGCTTCGACAACCTGGTCATGAAGTTCTCGACCAACGGCGCCGGGGAGATCACGTCGTCCCTCGTCTACTGGACCGAGGAGTTCGTCATCAACTTCGGCGGCCCGCCCGTGGGCTACGACAACTCCTGGCAGGGCGGCACCCTGACCTTCACCGGCGGCGACCCGCCCGAGTTCGCGATCGACGACGTCGCCACCACCGTCGCGAACCAGCCCGTCCAGATCGACGTCCTGCAGAACGACATCGGGCTGCTGCCCACGGTTTACGTGGGCATCTGGACCGGCCCGTTGCACGGCACGGCGACCGGCGGCGGGGCGCCCGGGTCCCCGGCCGGCATCCGAATCACCTACACCCCGAATCCGGGCTACTTCGGTCCGGACAGCTTCGAGTACTGGCTGGAGAACGGGCTGGCGGTGGACTACGCGGTGGTGAGCATTACGGTGACCAACCCCGACAGCGACGGGGACGGGGTGCCCAACGCCGCGGACAACTGCAGGCTGGTGCCCAACCCGAACCAGTGCGACTCCGACAGCGACGGCTACGGCAATCACTGCGACGGGGACCTGACCGGCAACGGCGCCACCAACGCCCAGGACGCGGTCGTGTTCCGCGGGCAGCTGGGCAAGCCGAGTGCCGGGCCGGGCTACAACGCGGCCGACATGAACTGCAGCGGCGCGGTGAATGCCCAGGACGCGACACTGTTCCGGCAGCTGCTTGGCCGGCCGCCGGGGCCGTCGGGGCGGGTTCCCTGCAACTCAACCTGAAAGGGTGGCAGGGGA
>CAZTGY010000192.1:0-5873 GCA_964613445.1 uncultured Chromatiaceae bacterium
CGACAGCTGCCCTTTGCTCAGCCATGCGCCCCTACCGCAGCGGCCAGACTTCCGCCAGGTACTTCCAGTTCACGTAGTAGTACAGCACGAAAGATATGAAGAAGACGCCGACCAGGACGATGGTGCCCGGGATGTAGAGAGTCTCGGCACTGCCATAGGAGCCGACGGCCCCCCTCCCCGGTGCCACGAGTGGCGGAGTCGCCTTCTGGGCCCGCGGCGCATCGGCCGTCCTCTTGCCCCAGAACACGGACGCCACGGCATTCACGACGTACATGACGCCGCCCGCAGCCGCCATCACGGCAAAGATGCCGTTGAGGGTGAGCATCAGGAAGGCAGCCGCCGGGTACTGGTGGGGGAATATGGCGTCGGACATCGTCACATCCCACACGCGACGCGGTATGCCCAGGGTCCCCGCACCCATCATGAAGAGCGAAATGCCGCTCACCCCGATGGCGAACACGTAGGTCTGCCACTTCGCCATCCGGGGGAACATTACCTCCCGCTGCAAGACCAGCGGAATCAGCAGATAGCTCACCGCCATGAAGGTGAGCGTCGTGCCCGCCACCACCGTGGCATGGAAGTGGCCCGGCACGTACAACGTGTTGTGCATGATGAGGTTGATCTGCTCCGTGCCCATCACCACGCCGGAGATGCCGCCCAGGAAACCGAACATCACCAGGGACAGGAACACGCCGGAGAAGGCCGGGTTGCCCCAGGGGGCCTTCCGCAGCCACTCGAACATGCCCTTGTTGAAGCCGAGCTTGCGTTGCGCCGCCTCGATGGTGCCGGGCACCGTCAGGGCATGGATCATGCTGCCCAGCACGGCGAGATACATCGCGTAGCTGGTGTTGAAGATCTTCCACTCGGAGCTGACGCCGGGCTCCACCAGCAGGTGGTGGGCGCTCGCGAGCTGCAGGAACAGGATGTAGAGGAAGAACGCCAGCCGGCTGGCCTTCTCGGAGAGGGGCTTCGCACCCAGCAGGATTGCCGCGACGGCGTACCAGAGCGAAACGTGCACCGAGACGTTGATCTGCTGGGAAGAGTGGCCCATTGCCCACCAGATCAGCTTGTAGGTCAGCGGATCGATGTTGCTGATGTAGCCGATCGACCAGAGCCACGTGGGGATGAGGATGATTGCCCCCGAGGCTAGCGTGAACACGGCAATGATGGCCGCCGTGATCGCGCCGAACGTCACCAGTGGAACGGAGCCCTGGTAGGTGCGCTCATCCTTCGCGATGACGAGGGTTCCAAAGAAGTTGCCGCACGCGATCAGCGCACCCACGGCGAACAGGATGAGCCCCAGATAGAAATTCGGTGCGGCCTTCATGGGCACGTAGGACGTGAACATCACCGAGGATTCGCCCTGAAGAACCGTGATGTTCGTCAGCACGGCCCCGCCCACCATAAGTGCGAAGGCAGCCCAGGCCATTCGCGGTGCCGCCAGACGGCAGTTGAGCAGGATCGCCGAGGCGAAGTACAGCACGGCTACCTCGAAGAAGATGATCCAGCACAGGAGCACGTCGAGGCCGTGAGCCGTCAGTGCCAGGTAAAACCAGTCAAGCGGCAGGAGGTGGACGTCCGGCCAGCGGGTCAGGGCTACGCTGAGGCCGAAAAACCCGCCCAGGGCCAGGAAGATCACGGCCGCGACGATGTTGGCCTTTATCAGGGATTGAGCGGCCAGATCCACCTTGAGGCCGGTGGTGGGACAGGTGCGAAAAAGGGTCGGGGCTGCCACCGTCTGCTCCTTGGAGTGCTAATTTCGATCAACGACATACATGCGGCTCGCCATCGTGTGATGGCCGACGCCGCAGAATTCGTTGCAAATGATGCCGAACTGCCCCGCATCAGTGGGTGTCATCATGAATACGTGCTCGTAACCGGGATGCACCTGGATGTTGATGTTCACCGGTTGCAGGGAAAAGCCGTGCTGGTAGTCCACGGAGCTCAGGTGCATCCGGTAGCTCTGGCCCTTCTCGAGCTCCAGGATGGGCCACCACATCCAGATCCGGGCGAGGAGGTAGACGTCGCCACCCGGGGGCGGGCGCACGACGGGAATGCCGAATTCCTCCCGGACCTTGTACTGCTGCACCATTGCCTCGGCTTTCGCCGTAAACGCCTGGGGAGTGGTCTTGAAGGTGGTGTTCGCGAGGTTCTGGTCACCCACCGCGTGCCAGTACACCATGGTGAAGAACATCACCAGGCCCCAGACGAATGCGATGATGATCCACGTCAGCTCAATGCGGTGGATGGGCTCTTTCCACCATAACCGGTTGGCCGGAGACGTAATTGCCATGCAGATCTTCCTTCAGGCCTATGGGGGAGAGACCGGAATCTGGACGAGTTCCATGATTCCCCAGATGATGTAGAGGACCGTGGGCATTGTCACGCCGAGGAATAGCAGCAGGAAGTGATTGTCCAGCACCCGCTGCATGACCGGCGCACGCTCATCCCCGGTTTCGGGCTGATCTGCCTTGGTGCCTGCTGTGCCTGTCTCCGTCATGGCGTCTCCTCTGTCGGTCGTGTCGGGAAGATCCTGGGCAAGTTTGATACAGAATCAGTGGCGGAGGGTGATTCCGTGCATAGGCGGATGTACGTATTCCGGTGCCGGGGAATCACTGTCCCAGGCTGCGGATGAGGGCAAACGTCCCCACGGCAAGCGCGAGCAGGATCGCGAAGAACACCAGCGAGCGATATTCCAGCGTGCGGCCCGCCGCTGACTCGATGGCTCTCAGCGCCCGGTCTGCCACCAGGTACAGGAGGATCGCCACCAGCGTGAAATAGACCGCTTCCATCGAGGGTTCCCCTGTCGCAATGGCGTCACCTTCCTGATGCAGGTCAAGACGGGACCGTCGATCCCGGCCCTAGACTTGACCAGCGGGCGTGCCACGGGGCGAGGCTTCTCCCCGGCACGCGACCATCGGTCAGGATCAGGATCAAGTATGGCATGTGAACCAGCAGGCGATACAGCGGCAGCCAGCCCGGATTTCGTCCGTATCGGCGCCCGCGACAACTTCTATCAAAGCTGCGCCTTCGTGCCGATGTCCTTTGCGCTGGTCACCACTGTCAATGAGGACGGCACCACCGGCATTGGCCCGCACGCACTCTGCTTCCCGTTCAACATCACCGAGCCCTACGCGATGATGTTGATCAGCCGGGGGACCAGCGCCACCGCGGCCAACATCCGGCGCACCGGCCGCTGTGCCCTGAACTACCTCGAGTTCGATCGGGAGGCTCTTGCCGCCGTGGCTCGCCAGGGTTACCCGGGCCAGTCCGCGGAAGCGAAGCGCAAGGCAAGCCCCTTCACGATGCAGTACTCCCCGATCGAGGACAATCGTGGCAACCCGGACGTCCCAAGGATCATCGGCGAGGCCTTCCAGGTGATCGAATGCACCTGGGATGACTCGATCGACCTGTCGATGGCCGTCGATGGGGCGCGCGATTACAGCGCTGGAAAGTTCGTCCTGCGCATCGAGAACATTTTCCTCAAGAGCCGCTTTCGGGAGGGCGTGGAGGAGGGGCGGAACTTCCCGAGCATGCCGATCTTCATGGGCTTTCGCGCCAGGGGTGAATTCTGGTTCGCCGAGCACCTGCCGCCATTTGCCGTTCAGCCGCCGAAGGTGCCGGGAATGGAGGTCCAGTCCGTGATCTACCTGGCAAACCGCCTCGACGAGACCGTGCGCTTCACGGACGAGGCCTGCTCCTCGCTGACCGGCGTTCCCCGGCCCTTCCTGCAGGCTGCCCTGGAACAGGTCATAGCGGCGGCGAAGGAAAAGGGTGCCTCGCTGGTCGATGCAGCCTTTCTCGAGGCTTTCAACCGGGACAGGAGCAGGAAGTAGTCCCTGTCCTGCACCCTCGTGCACCGGGAACCGTTCAGGCCGCGCGGCGGAACCAATAGCGGCCGACCAGGGCAGTGCGGCCCATGAAGAGCGGCATGCCTGTCAGCAGTTCGGGCCTGTAGGCCTTGAGCACGAGCTCGGGCGCGAACAGCCGTACCAGCACTTCGTGGGAAACCCGGTCGGGCCCGATGGGCCACAGGTCCCACCAGCCGCGCCGCCCACAATGCACCAGCACGAAGTCCCCTCCCGGCGCCAGCCAGCGCAGGAGCTGGGCCTTGTAGAGCGCATGACGCCCGGCACCGAGGCTGTGCAGGCAACCCACGTCCAGTACCACGTCGTTGGTGGCTGGCGGCGTCCAGGCCAGGATATCGGCCTCGATCGCCGTGACCCGCAGGCCCGAGTCTGCTGTTTGCCGGCGCAGGAGCTCGACGGCCTCGGGCATGAAGTCCACGCCCGTGACGCGGTAGCCGCGCCGGGCCATGTACATTGAATAGGTGCCCGCACCGCAGCCAACGTCCAGCGCCGTGCCAGCCTCAGCACGGGCGTCCAGGGCTTCCACCAGCAGGCCCGGTGGCGCAGCTTGATGCCAGGGCAGGTCTTCGGGGTTCTTCGCCCCGCGGTACAGCCGCTTGAAGACCGTCTGACTCTGTTCGCTCATGGCGGGCAATACCTGGCACGGGATTCCGCACCCCGAAAGAGTCGGGGCTGGTGCCGAGTTGCCGGCACCAGCCCCTTTCTCCGCAGTCTCGGGACAGTTAGGCAGCCGCCTCGTCCTGGTTCTGCTGCTCCCGCTCCGCCCTGCTCTTGAGCAGCGGCACCGGATCGAGAACCCAGTTGCCACTCGTGCGCCGGGCCGGGGACGGAATCGCGTAGGCCTTGTCCATGCCCTGGCGGGCCTTGAACTCCGTCCAGTTGATGCGCCACCCCATGTCGTCGAACTTCCGCAGCCAGTCGCGATAGGCCGCGATGGCCTTGTCCGCCGGCATCAGCACTTCCCGCGCGCGGTTGAGCGGGGTCAGCTTGGGCATCACATCAACCAGGATCTGGATGTCCTGCCCGGCGATGACCTTGTTGCGGGCATGGATCGGACCATCGTTCTCCGGCTCCAGGATGAAGTTCCGCATGTTCAGGAAGAAGATCTTCGTCTTGGTCTCGTCCACGGGCTGCTCGAAGAAATACTGCCGGAACATCTTGTCTTCGGAGATGTTGATGTAGGTGGGCATGATGTTCGGGCCGTAGGTGCCGCCGCCTGCGAGGATGTCAGTCCTCTTCACCTTCGACTGGCCCCAGGGCGTGTCTTCCCTCTGGGCCGTCACGTGCCCCTTCTGGGGCAGCGGCGGGGAATCGAACTGGTGCATGAACCAGAAGCCCCAGCCCTGGCGGTGATCCACCGTCTGGTATTCCTTCGTGCGGTAGGTGTCACGATTGGTGCCCTGGTGGCCATGGGTCGGATGCACGAATTCGTTGTGGGCCGGGTCGAGGCCGTTCTCTATGGACCGCTCGTAGTAGTAGTCCACGTCGAGAACCAGCACCGAATTGGCCCGCCAGCCCGGCTGGCCGTATTCCTCGATATTCAGCAACGGCGGCCGCTTGTCCTCCGGGGCGTCGCCCAGGAAGGCGAACACGATGCCGTACTTTTCCTGGACCGGATAGGAGTCAACCTTCGCCCGGGCCGGAACCTTGGTGCCGTAGCCGATGGATGGGATGTTCTTGCACTCGCCATCACCGCCGAACTCCCAGCCATGGTACGGACAGACGATGCAGCCATTGACGATGCGTGGCTTGCCGACGTTGGACCAGGCGCCACCGAGCGATGCCCCACGGTGGGTGCAGGTGTCGCTGAGGACCCGGGCCTTGCCTTGCTGATCCCGGAACGCCACCAGGTTACAGCCGAGGACCTTGACCCTCTCCGGGGCGTCGCCAGCGAGATCCTCGCTTCGAATGATCGGATACCAGAAATTGATGTACATGATATGTCTCGCTATTGGGAGAAAAGACGGATTTGATGCTCCTCCTTCGCGAGGAGTGCAACTTGAT
>CAZTGY010000193.1:0-5854 GCA_964613445.1 uncultured Chromatiaceae bacterium
CGACCTGCAGCGCGCGACGGCGGACGATCTCACCCTGGGAGCGGATGCCGACTGGGCCATCAGCACCGTATGGTCCGTACAGGCGCAGGCGTCGCTGTACGATCGCAGCGACGAGTACGCCTCCCCGGGGATCGCGCCGGGCGACCAGGTGCCGCCCAATGGCGCGGCCAACGAACTGGCGCGGGAGAACGCCTCGCTGCGCGCGACGGTGCGGCCCTCGGCGAGGATGGTCGCCACGTTCGGCGTGGACTACCAGCGCGAGTCCGGCGAGTCCGATGGCTACGTGGACTTCGCGCCCGATTTCCGCGT
The DNA here is from genome assembly GCA_964613445.1 of uncultured Chromatiaceae bacterium. Classification (GTDB taxonomy): domain Bacteria; phylum Pseudomonadota; class Gammaproteobacteria; order Steroidobacterales; genus SHZI01. The sequence goes on from CAZTGY010000193.1 coordinate 310, forward strand.
GCCCAACAGCTTCGACCTGGACCGGGACATCCTCGGGTTCTTCGCCGAGGGCCGGTACCTGCCGGACGACCGCTGGACCCTCCAGGCCAGCATCCGCCACGACGATCCCGACGAGGTGAGCGGCGAGACCACCGGCAAGGTGGGCGCCGTGTACGCGCTCGCCAATGGCACGACGCGCCTGCGGGCCAACTGGGGTTCCGGCTTCAAGCTGCCCAGCTTCTTCGCCCTGGGCAGTCCGCTGGTAGGGGAGCCGGACCTGCGCCCGGAGACGAGCCGCAGCGTGGATGCGGGCGTTTCCCAGATGCTGCTGTCGGGGGCCGCAGAGGTGAGCGTGACCCTGTTCGACAACGACTACGAGGACCTCATCGACTTCGACCCGGACACGTTCCGCAACGTCAACCGGGACGAGGTGACGACCCGGGGCGTCGAGCTGGCCGGGACCTGGTCGGTTGCGCCGGCCCTCGGCCTGCGGGCCCACGCCACCTGGACGGACATCGACGTGAAGAACAGCGATCGCGAACTGCTGCAGCGGCCCGACTGGCGGGGCGGCGCGGGCCTGCGCTGGGCGCCGGCCGGAGACTGGCTGCTCGACGTCGACTGGCTCTACGTGGGCACCGTGCTGGACTCGTCGATCCCCACCGGCATCCTCGAGCTGGACGCCTGGAACCGGGTCGACCTCAGCCTGGCCTGGATGGCCACGCCCCGCCTGCGCCTGGCGCTCGCCGTGGATAACCTGCTCGATGCCGGCTACGAGGAGGCAGTCGGTTTCCCGGCCGCCGGGATCCGGCCGCGGCTCGGTGTTCGGTACCTTTTCGGGGGCCCGCCGTGAGGCGCGGGAACTTATGCGCGCCATGCACCTGGTCTTCGCCGTGCTCTTCGCCATCTCAGCGGGGCTGCAGTACAACGATCCCGATCCTGCCGGCTGGGCACTGCTGTACCTCGCGGCGACGGCGCTGGCTGCCGGCGTCTTTCGCGGGGTTTCCTGGGCACGGCCGCTGGGCATCGCCCTGATCGCCGTCTGCGCCGTGTGGATGGTCAGCCTGGCGCCCGGGATGGGAGCCTTCATCGAACGGCGCGACCTGCGCCTGCTGGCCGCCACGATGCAGGCGGGTGATCCCGTGATCGAGGAGGCCCGGGAGTTTCTCGGCCTGGGCATCGTCCTCGTGTACAGCCTCGTTGCGGTGTTGCGGAAAACCGCCCGCTAGAGTGCGTCCCAACCGGTCAGTGCCCGGCTACCCGCTGCTGCTGCCCCTCTGGGAGCTGGCCTGCCGGGCAGCGCTCGCCCGCTATCGCCGCCAGCTCGCCCGCGGCCCCGAGGTTAACGCCGCGACGCTCCGCGGGATCCTGCGGCGCAACGCCGCCAGTGAATTTGGCCGGCGTCACGACTTCGCCGGCCTGGCTCGCGCCGCCGATGTGGAGGCGGCGTACGCCGGTGCCTTGCCCGTGGCCGAGTACGCGACCTTTCGCGAGCCCTTCGCGCGGATGGCCAACGGTGAGGCCGATGTCATGTTCCCGGGCCGCCCGCGCCTGTTCGTCAGCACGTCGGGCACGACGGGCGACCCCAAGCTCTTTCCCGTCACGCCACGCCAGCAGAATGCCGCGCTCTCGTTCATCGCGCTGCTCACCCCCGCGGCGCGGGCGGCATGCACGCCGGGACTCGGCTTCCGCCAGCCCACGGCCACGCTCATGGTCGCGAGCCGGCCTGGCCGCGCGACGCCGGCCGGCATCCCGGTGGGCAATCCGAGCGGGGCCGGGATCCGGCGGATACTCAGGCTGGCGCCGCCGTTCTGGGTGTTCCCCGCGGCAGTGCTCACCGTCCAGGACTACCCGACGGCGCTCTACCTGCACGCCCTGTTCGCCCTGCGGGCCCCGGACCTCGGCTGCATCGAGGCCATCTATTGCAGCCACATCGTGAGCTGGATGGGGCTGATCGGGCGCCGGCGTGCCGAGCTGGTGAGTGACATTGCCAATGGCGGCCTGACCGGCAATCTCGTGCTCACGGCGGGCGAGCGCGCGGCCCTGACGGCGTTGCTGCCTCCCGCGCCGGACCGGGCCCGGCAGGTGGCCCGCGAACTGGACGGCGGGCCCGCCGGCCGCATGGCCCGCCTCTGGCCGCAACTGAAGGTGCTGAGCTCGGTGGTGAGCGGGGCCTTCGCCGTCAGCGTGCCAGCGCTCCGCGCGCTGGCCGGTCCCGGGCCTGCGCTGTACACGACCTGCTTCGGCGCCACCGAGGGCATGGTGGGGATCAACCTGTGGGCTGACGCCCCGGAGCGCTATGCCCTGGCGCTTGGCGCGGTCCATTTCGAGTTCCTGCCGGTGAGCGAGTCCGACGCCGGGCGGCCCCGGACGGTGGGCCTTGGCGCTCTCGAAAAGGGGCAGCGCTACGAGATCGTCATCACCAACCACGCTGGCCTGTATCGCTACCGGCTCGGTGACGTGGTGCGGATCGCCGGCTGCGAAGGCCGGACGCCCGTCTTCGAGTTCGATCACCGGCGCGGCAACGTGGTGGACCTGGTCGGAGAGAAGACGACCGAGCAGCACTTCCGCAGCGCCTTCGCGCAGCTCGCCCGCGAGCAGCTGGGCGGCGAGTCAGGGCTCACCGACTTCACGGTCTGGCCCGACATCGCCGCGCTTCCCTATCGCTATGTGGCCTATGCCGAAGTGGCCGCGGCCGCGCCCAGTCCCGACACGGCGAGCCTCGCTGCCCGCCTCGATGCCCTGCTCGCGGCGGAGAACCCGTCCTACGGCACGCTCGGTCGCGCCAATGGCCGTCTTGACCCCGTGGACCTCAGGCTCGTCCGGCCCGGCACATTCGAGCAGCTGCTGAACCTTCAGCGGGACAGTGCCGCCGGGGTGAACGCCAACCAGGTGAAGGTGCCCAGGTTGCTGCGCAACGCCGAGCAGCGGGCACTCCTGCAGCGCGGCCTGCTGCCGGTGGTCGCTGCCGTCTGATGCCCGCGGATCCGGCGCCGCTCCGGGCGATTTGACAGAACGCAGCAGGCGCGGCGGAACGGCGTTCCGCGTTATGTCCAAACGTCCTGCGTGCAGCCGGAATTGGACTTAGTGTCGGCAAGCCGCTCCGGCCTGTGCCGAAGGGCGAGACCAGCAGGGGATCCCGCATGCCGTTTTCCACAGTCCGATGGGCGCTCGCAGCCCTGTCACTGACCGCCGCTGGCGCCGCCAACGCGGCTTCGATTTCCTACTACATGAACCAGAGCAACACCGAGGGTTCCTGGCCCGACGGCATCAACTACCTGCAGGTGACGATCTTCGACAGCGTCTCGAACCCGGGCGACATCGAGATCCTCGTGACGCCGCTGTCCGCGCTCACGGTGAGCGCCGGTGCGAATTTCGGCATCCAGGCATTCGGCTTCAATTCAACGCAGACGCTCACCGCGGCGAACATCATCGATCCGGTGGGCTGGTCCACGGGCAGCGGCAACCTCGACGGCTTCGGCGCCTACCAGGTTCGCGAGGATGGCACCGGCAGCAACCGGCAGAATCCGCTGGCGTTGCGCATCACCGGGATCAGCGGCGACGTGGTCAGCGACTACGCCGTTGCCGGGGCCGGCGGCGCCCAGGGCACCTATTACTTCGCGGCCCACGTGGCCGGCATGACGCCGGTGGCTGGCCAGACCAGCTCTTATTTCGGGGGCGATACCGTGGTGCCCGTACCGGGCGCAGTCTGGCTGTTCGGTTCCGGGCTCGCCGCGCTCGGCTGGCTCCGCCGCTCTCGCTGAGCGAGAGGCCGAGCGCCAGCTAGAGGATCCCGTTCTTCGCGAGCCGCTCGATGTCGGCCCGCTGCCACTCCCCGAACTCCCGCCGCTCCGGCACGCGCACGGTGCTGCCATCGAGCAGCAGGTTGGCCGGCCGGAACACCGTCTCCCGGTAACTGGCGGCATAGGCCTGGTAGGGCTGGCGCGAGAGCACGTTGGACAGGCCGGTCTTGCGCCGGCAGGCGCGCAGTGCCGGCAGGTCGATCGTGGCATAGGCCACCATGGACTCGCCGCCCGGGGCCGCTTCGGCCAGGATCTGCCCGTAGTAGTCGACGACCTTCGACATGCCGGTGGTGGACTCGGCGGGGATCGGGATGTGGGTCAGCGCCGCGGAATTGGCCGACACCACGTAGGCGATGTTCTCGGCCGCCCGGGCCCGGCGGCCCAGTTCCTTGGGGGCGACCGACGGGCTGCCGACCTCGCTGGAGGGGTGGACGAAGATCTCGGCGCCACGCATGGCCGCCATCCGGGCGATCTCGGGATACTGGATCTCTTCCGACGCGATGGCGGCGAGCCGGCCGATGGGGGTATCGGCCACGGGGAACACCCCGTCCAGCCCGTAGATCTCCAGGTACCTGTCCCACACGTCGTAGGGCGTCGGGGCGGACAGGGAGATCATCCGGCGGTAGCGCAGCACCGTTTCCCGGCTCGGCGCGATGATGAAGCAGGTCTGGAAGTACAGTTCCGGGAAGTGCGGGTCCACTTCATAGGCATTGCCCGCGAGATAGACCTGGGATTTCGCGGCGATGTCTGCCAGGGCCTGGTACTCCGGCCCGTCGATCGCCAGTGCCGCCTTGTCCCGCCAGACCGGGATGGACTCGCCCAGGGGGAAGCCCGTGAGGAAGTACTCGGGCAGCACCACGAGCTTCACGTCGATGCCGCTGAACTGCCGGATGAAGCCCTTGCTGGCGGCCACCGAGGCGCCGACCCGCGCCAGGCTGGCGGCCATCCGCTCCCTGGCCGCAGCCCGGTCAGGGCAGTCGTTGACGCAGGCGGTGGCGATCTGCAGGGCGAGGGCGGCGTAGCGCTCGGGGGCGGGGCTGTCGGCGGTTTTCGTGCTCATCTCGCCGCATTGTTTCACTTAAGCACCGTCTCCCGTCAACTGGCGATTTGCCGCGGGGGACCCCTATGTATAATCGCTGCCACTTTCGGCACCGGGCACCTGCCCGCAACACCTCCCAACCGAACAAATCCAGGCCGTCATGCAGCCGACCGACACGAAGAATCCTGACTACTTTCACAAGGTAGTGGACTGCCAGTGGGCGTGCCCCGCGCACACCGACGTGCCGGGCTATATCCGGCTGATCGCCCAGGGCCAGTACACCGAGGCCTTTCTTCTCAACCGCGAGTCGAATGTCTTCCCGGGAATCCTCGGGCGCGTCTGCGACCGGCCCTGCGAGCCGGCCTGCCGCCGGGGCCGGGTCGAAGACAAGCCCGTCGCCATCTGCCGCCTGAAGCGCGTGGCGGCAGACCTGGCCGACGACTACACCGACCGGCTGCCGAAGCCGCCGGCGCGGAAGAACGGCAAGCGCGTGGCCCTGGTCGGCGCGGGTCCCGCGTCGCTCGCGGTCGCCAACGATCTCCTGCCCATCGGGTACGACGTGGTGATCTTCGAGGGCCTGCCGGTTCCGGGCGGCCTGATGCGCTCGAACATTCCCTCGTTCCGCCCGCCGGCGGAGGTCCTGGACCGGGAGATCAACGACATCATTGGCATGGGCGCGCAGCTCAGGCTTGGCCACCGCATCGAGAGCATGAAGAAGCTGCTGGCC
>CAZTGY010000194.1:0-5818 GCA_964613445.1 uncultured Chromatiaceae bacterium
TCGGCATCCCCGGTATCCGTCCGCATCCCGAAGCGGGCCTGGACGCGATAGGTCTTGTCGGCATCCAGGAGATAGCCGGCAAACTTCGTGGCTTCGCCGAAGCAGATGGGCAGCATGCCGCTGGCCAGCGGGTCCAGGCTGCCCGTGTGACCCGCCTTGCGCGCCTGGAACAGCCACTTGACCCTCTGCAGGGCCGCGTTCGACGTCATCCCGGTGGGCTTGTCCAGCAGGAGAAGGCCGTCCAGGGCGCGCCGGGGACGGCGGATGCCAGCGTCGCTCACGTGCTCCCGTCGGAGTCCGGGGACCCGCTCCCCGTCGCATCGCGTGCCACCGCGTCGTCGATGAGTTGTTCCAGGTCACGCCCGCGCTGGGCTGCCTCGTCATAGCGGAAGCGCAGTTCCGGCACGGTCCGCGTGGACAGCTCCCGGGCGAGCTGGCTCCGCAGGAATCCCGCCGCCCGGTCGAGGCCGGCCTGCACGTCGGCAAGAGTCTCCGCCGAGGGCCTCGACTCCGCACCAATCAGGGAATAGTGGATCCAGGCGACGCCCAGATCGCGCGATGCACGAACTTCGGTGATCACCACCCCGGCAACGCGCGGATCGCGCACCTGGGAGCGAATGGCATCCGACAGGAGACGCTGGATCTGCTCCTCGACGCGCCGGCTGCGGGCAAATTCACGTGCCATCAGTGATGCCCGGGATGCCGGGCATTCCCGTCCCGGTCAGGCGGGCCCGGTCAGGAGGTCCGGTCAATCGTGACCCGTTCATAGCATTCGATCTGGTCGCCAGGCTTGACGTCGTCGTAGTTCCGGACGCCGATGCCGCACTCGGTGCCGGCCCGGACTTCGCCGACGTCGTCCTTGAATCGCCGGAGCGACTCGAGCTCGCCTTCGTAGATCACGGTGTTGTTGCGCAATACGCGTATCGGGTTATTGCGCTTCACGTAGCCGTCAATCACGAGGCAACCGGCGATGTTCCCGAACTTCGGCGAACGGAAGACGTCCCGCACTTCGGCAAGGCCCACGATCTGGTCACGCACGATCGGCGACAGCATGCCCGTGATTGCGCGCTTCACGTCGTCGAGGGCCTCGTAGATCACCCCGTAGTAGCGGACATCGACCCCGGTTTCCTTGATGGCATCGCGGCCGGCGCCATCGGCGCGGACATTGAAGGCAATGATGATCGCCTTTGATGCCGCCGCAAGCGTGACATCGGACGCGGTCACGGCGCCCACGCTGGAACCGATGACCTTGACGTTCACTTCCTCGTGGGCCAGCTTGTTCATCGCGTCCTTGAGGGCTTCCGCACTGCCCTGAACGTCGGCCTTGATCAGGATGGGAAGCGTCTTGATCTGGGAGGCTTCGAGCTGGCTGAAAACGTCTTCGAGCTTCGCGGCCTGTTGCTGGGCAAGCTTGACGTCACGGGTACGGCTGAGGCGGAACTGCGCCAGGTCACGGGCCTTGCGCTCGTCCTCGAGGACCAGCGCGTCGTCACCGGCATTCGGCGTTCCCGAAAGTCCCAGCACGGCAACGGGCTGTGACGGCCCCGCCTCGGTTACCGCGGCACCGAGCTCATTGGTCATGGCCCGGACGCGGCCATACTCCTGGCCCGCAAGGAGCGCGTCACCAAGGCGAAGTTTCCCGCGGGTGACCAGGATCGTCGATACCGCACCCCTGCCCTTCTCGAGGCTGGACTCCAGCACCACGCCCGCGGCGCGCCCGTCGGCCACGGCACGCAGCTCGAGCAATTCGGCCTGCAGCAGGATCGAATCCAGCAACTGGTCGATGCCCTGGCCCGTCTGGGCCGAAACGTTGACGAACAGGGTGTCGCCGCCCCATTCCTCGGGGATTACCCCCTTGGCGCTGAGTTCGTTGCGCACCCGGTCGGGATCAGCGCTGCTCTTGTCGATCTTGTTGACCGCCACGATGATCGGCACGTCCGCCGCCTTGGCGTGCTGGATGGCCTCTTCGGTCTGCGGCATGACGCCGTCATCGGCGGCCACGACCAGCACCACGATGTCAGTGACCTGCGCGCCACGGGCCCGCATGGCAGTGAATGCCGCATGGCCTGGTGTATCCAGGAACGTGATCAGGCCCTTCGGGGTCTCCACGTGATACGCGCCGATGTGCTGGGTTATGCCCCCAGCCTCGCCAGCGGCGATCTTGGTTCGCCGGATGTAGTCCAGCAGGGAGGTCTTGCCATGGTCAACGTGGCCCATGATCGTGACCACCGGCGGCCGCGGCGCCGCCGCGCCGGCGTCCTCCTCGGTGGTCGGAATCAGGGTCTGCTCCAGGTCGGAGCTCTGGACGAGCCTGGCGGTATGGCCCAGTTCCTCGACGACGAGCGCGGCCGTGTCCTGGTCGATGGCCTGGTTGATCGTGGCCATCACCCCCAGTTTCATCAGTGACCGGATCACGTCGTTCGACTTGACGGCCATGCGCTGCGCCAGGTCACCGACCTTGATCGTCTCGGGAATCGGCACCTCCCTGATGACCGGCGCGGTTGGCCTCTCGAATCCGTGGCGGGTCGAATCGACCTGCACGGAGACGGAGCGGCGACGGGACTTCTTCTTCTTCCGCCGGCCACTGACGTCCGCGGAAACGTGCAGTTCCTGACGGCCGACCAGCGCGGGCTTCTCCTCGGGAACTTCGTCGTCAGTGACGCTGACCAGTTCCTCGACGACCTCGCGACGGACGTCGCGCTTGCTGGCAGCCTCCTTGCGGGCGCGCGCCTCCGAATCGCGCTTGCGGATCTCGTCCTGCAGGCGATTCTTCTCGCCATCCTTGACGGCCTGCTCGGTGGCACGACGAGCCTCTTCCTCCGCCTTGCGCGCGGCCTCGGCATCCGCCAGTTCCTTCTCGCGCTTCTCCCTCTCCGCCTTCTCGACGGCATCCCGGTCTGCGCGTTCCTTGTCGAGCTTGGCCTGCTCCTCCTGCCGCTGGCGATCGAGCTCGTCCTGCTGGACCTTGTTTGCCTGTTCCAGAACATCACGGTTCACGTAGGTGCGCTTGCGACGCACCTCGACCGTGACCGTCTTGGCCCGGCCCTGCGCACTGGCAACCTTGATTTCCGACTGCGACCGCCGGCTCAGCGTTACCTTCCGCGGCGAGGCAGCGGCTGCGCCCTCGTCATGGCCATGGGCCCGCCGGAGGTGGGTGAGCAGCTCGCGCTTGGCGTCATCGCTGATGACGTCATCTGCCCCGCGCACGGCAATGCCTGCCTCGTCGAGCTGGCTGATCAGCTTTTCGACCGGGATCTTCAGTACGTCAGCGAACTGGGCAATAGTCACGTCCGACATAGAGATACTCCGCGAGATGCCGGGGAACGGGTGATCAACCCGTTGCCTCCTGCTGGTCGAACCAATGCGCCCGCGCCGCCATGATCAGCTTTGCGGAACGCTCGTTATCCAGGCCTTCGATGCCTTCGAGGTCATCGATGGCCTGCTCAGCAAGATCATCACGGGTCCGGATGCCGCGGGCGGCGAGCTGCGCCGCGAGCGCGGGGTCCATGCCCTCCAGGCTGAGCAGGTCCTCGGCCGGGGGAGCCTTGTCGACCGTCTCCTCGCTCTGGATCGCCTGGGTGATCAGTACGTCGCGGGCACGATTGCGCAGCTCGTCGACGATGCCCTGATCGAACTCCTCGATGCCCAGCAGCTCATTCGTGGGGACGTAGGCCACCTCCTCGATGCTGGAGAAGCCCTCCTGGACCAGGATTAGCGCGACTTCCTCGTCCACATCGAGCTTCTGCATGAACATCTCGAGCAGGACGCGGGATTCCTTCTCGCTCTTCTCCTCGGCAGCAGCTTCCGTCATCACGTTGAGCTCCCAACCGGTGAGCTCGCTGGCGAGTCGGATGTTCTGCCCGCCCCGGCCGATGGCCTGGGACAGTTTGTCCTCCTGGACCGCCAGGTCCATGCTGTGCTTCTCCTCGTCCACGACGATGGAGCTGACGTCAGCCGGCGACATTGCGTTGATGACGAACTGGGCAGGGCTTTCATTCCACAGGATGATGTCCACGCGCTCGCCGGCAAGCTCGTTGGACACGGCCTGCACCCGCGATCCGCGCATGCCGACGCAGGCGCCAACGGGATCGATACGCCGGTCGTTGCTCTTCACCGCGATCTTGGCGCGCAGGCCGGGGTCCCGGGCCGCACCCAGGATCTCGATAAGCCCCTGGCCAACCTCGGGGACCTCTATCTTGAACAGCTCGAGCAGGAACTGGGGTGAGGTGCGGGTCAGGAAAAGCTGCGGGCCGCGTGGCTCGGAGCGCACCTCGCGCAGGAGGGCCTTGACTCGGTCCTGGGGACGTACCGGCTCCCGCGGCATCATGTGCTCGCGGGGAATGAACCCCTCGGCATTGGCACCGAGGTCCACGTAAACGCCGTTACGGTCGACGCGCTTGACGACACCCGACAGGAGCTGGCCGACCCGGCCCTGGAACTCCTCGACGACCTTCTTGCGCTCGGCCTCGCGCACCTTCTGCACGATGACCTGCTTGGCGGTCTGGGCGGCGATCCGGCCGAACTCCACGGAGGGAATCGACTGCTCGACGTAACCACCCGGCTCCGCTTTCAGGTCGACATCCGTGGCGTCGATCATGCGCAGTTCGCGCTCGGGGTTCTCGAGTTCGGTGGAATCGTCTGCAAAGACCTTCCAGCGACGGAAGGTGTCGTAGTCGCCCGTATCCCGGTTGATGCTGACGCGCACGTCCACGTCATCGCCGTAACGCTTGCGCGTTGCCGATGCCAGCGCCGACTCGAGCGCATCGAAGATGATCTCCTGGTCGACGCCCTTCTCGTTGGAGACGGCCTCGGCCACCATCAGAATTTCTTTGTTCATAAACCTGCCTGCCTTCAGTACTCCGGCACCAGCCGGATGACTTCCAGATCCTCAATGGGCACCGTCAGGTCGGCATCGTCGACCCTGATCGTTACCGTCGTTCCACTCCGTCCGACCAGCCTGCCGGTAAACCGGCGCCGGCCATCCAGCATCTTCCGCAAACGTCCCTGGACGGCCTGCCCCGCAAAGCGGTCGAAGTGCGCCGGCTTCACCAGCTTCCGGTCCAGGCCGGGCGACGACACCTCGAGATCATAGTCCCGCCCGATCGGGTCCTCCGCATCCAGCACCGCACTGACCTGCCGGCTGACTGCTTCGCAATCCTCGACGCGAATGCCGTCGCTTCGCGGGCCTTCAGTCGGCTCAACAGGGGCCGGCTCGTCTGCCGCCCCGAGCCGGTCGATGAACAGCCGCAGGACCCCTCGCCGACCACTGAAATTCAATTCCAGGTCGACGAGCTCGTAGCCCAATGCCTCCACCGCCGGCTCCAGCAGAGCGACCATCTGCGCCCGCGCCTTGCTCATTCCTGCCTGCCACCCCTGCCCGTCACCAGAGCCGAAAGCCAAAAACAAAAAATGGGCCATAGGCCCACTGATGCTGCTCTCACACTGGCGACGCGCCGGGTGATGGCAGCAGACCCCTACATGGGGACGACTGCCGTGGACCGCAATCACCCGTGCCGCAAAACAAAAGAGCCCCGTGCGGGGCTACTTCAGCAGTTCTTGAGTAGCGGGGGATCTTTCCCCGACCGCCCCGGACCGCTTCCGGGGCCGCTACTCAGGCCGGGTAGTGTAGCCGCGACAGCGAGGTGCGGCAAGGCGGGCGGGTGCCGGGCGAGCCAAGGGGCATACCGTGCTGCAAGAAGGGCTCGCCCCCGGCGGGTCATCGTCCTGCCGCCCCTCAATTGTGACCTCAGGAGCTGTCTGGGCAGTACGATCGCAATATCGACCCTGCTAGTCTGGCCCGAGCCTGAGGGCCGCGCCC
>CAZTGY010000195.1:0-876 GCA_964613445.1 uncultured Chromatiaceae bacterium
GCATGGAGCTGTCGGGCCGCGTGAAGACCACCTTCCTGCGCGGCCAGCGCATCTACGACAACAACCAGGTGGTCGGGAAGCCCATCGGGCGCTACCTCTCCCGCCCCTACTGACCGGTCGCCCGCACGCCGTAGGAGCGCCTTCAGGCGCGACCCGGCCCCGACTCGAGACTCGCGGACTCGATTCTCGCCGGGGCCGGGTCGCGCCTGAAGGCGCTCCTACGGGGCGGGATACCGCGTTATGACGCATGCGCCGTGACCGGCGTCGCAGATCCCTCGTCCCGACTTTGACGGCGTTGAGCGGGCGCCTATAGTTTCGCGTCTTAGATCTTGATTGCACGTTGGTTTTTCGCCCCGGGATGCGGGGCGGGGCGTGCGGAACAAGACGACCGTAACGACGCTCATAGCAAGAAGAAAACGAGGGTTCCATGTGTCACGTTGCCGACAAGTTCTACGCTGCCGTCCGGACGCTGGCGACTGACGCGCCGGTGAAGCAGCGGCTGATCTGCGCCTATGTGGACCACCTGGAGTCACTGGCGGAGGACGACGTGCCAGAGGCCATCCGGCCCCGCTTCGAGGCCCTCCGGCAGGCGATGAACGCCGTGCCGCCCACCGAGAAAGAGACGGCGGTGCAGGTCTCGGTACGCAAGATGGCGCCTGCCGAGGCGGGCCGCTTCACCCGGTCCATCCTGGCCATGTTCGCCGAGCTGGTGCGCGTCAAGGCCACGGGCGAGCGGCTGAACAGCGGCGACGGCGCCAAGGCGCCGGCCTACGGCAACCGGCTGGCGGCGGGCGCCCGGGTGCCGAGCTTCCTGGCCCGGTAGCCCGGTAGGAGCGGCTTCAGCCGCGACCCCCGCTGGCCGCGACCCAAAAAAAG
>CAZTGY010000195.1:886-5810 GCA_964613445.1 uncultured Chromatiaceae bacterium
CCTACAGGCGCTCCTACAGGCGCTCCTACACAGGCGCTCCTACAGGCGCTTTGGCAATATCAGAACTTCAGCGTCGCCTCCACGCCCACGCGGCGCTCGGTGCCCGGGTGGTCGAAGGTGCCGCCGAACTCGGGTGCCGGGATGACTTCCTCCAGGTACTGCTCGTCGAGCACGTTGGTGATGAAGCCCACCACTGACCAGCTGTCGGCCGAAACTCCGGCCCGCAGGTTGACCAGCGAGTAGGCGTCGCGCTGGGTCGAGCCCATGTCGGACGGCAGCTGGAAGATCGTCGGGCGCTCGTTGTTCTGGATCACGTGGAACCAGGTCTCGCCCACGCCCGAGACGTCCAGCGCGCCGACGAAGTCGTAGTCGGCCGACATCGGGAACTGCACCTGCGCCCCGGCGCTCCAGGTGTAATCCGGCGTGTAGGGCGATTCGTTGCCGACGCTGTCCGGCCGGGCCGTGTTCTTCTTGATCTCGGTGTCGTTGAAGTTGGCGCCGGCGTACAGCGACAGCCAGTCCGTGGCAGCGAAGTTCACCGAGGCCTCGATGCCGTCGATGTCCACCTCGTCGATGTTGGACACCACCCGCAGCAGGCCGAAGCCGCCGACGACGAACTCGAAGAACTGCATGTCGTCCACGTCCACGTGATAGACGGCCAGTTCGGCGCGGAGGCGGTCGTCCATCCACTGGGACTTCAGGCCGGCCTCGTAGGCCCAGGAGGTTTCCTCGTTGTAGGAATCCTCGATGCCGACCGGGGCAAACTGGCCCTCGAAGGTGCCGCCGGGGCCGAGCAGCGGCTCGTTGATGAACAGGTCGATGGTCGCCTTTGCACCCTGGTTGTTGAAGCCGCCGCTCTTGAAGCCCACGCCCGCCGTGGCGTAGGCGGTCAGCGACTCGGTGGCATCCCAGGTCAGGGAGAACTTGGGCTGGACCTCGTCGAAGGTCTCGCTCTGGGACGCGATGCCACCCGTGGCGCAGAGGCCGGGGTTGATCGGATCCAGGCCCGGGACCGTGTCGTTCGGATCGCAGGTGTTGATGTACTGGGTGGTGGCCGTCACCGGCACCAGGTTGTCCACGTCCCGCTCCTCGCGGTCGTAGCGCAGGGCCAGGGAGGCCTCGATGGTGTCGGTCAGGTCGTAGGCCAGCTGGCCGAAGACCGCGTACACGTCGGTGTTGAACTCGTCGTGCACCAGCTGCTCGGTGGGGTTGTTCGGGTCCGTCGTGAACAGGGTGGGGATGATCCCGAAGCCCCGGTCGATGCCGGTGTTCACGCCGACTTCCCGCTCGATGTTCAGGTAGTACAGGCCGCCCAGCCAGCGCAGGCGCTGGTCGCCCTTGGAGGCGAGGCGGATCTCGAAGGAGTAGTCCTCCTGGTTGCGCACCTGGTACTGGGTGCCGTCGCAGGCGGTGGGCGTGTAGGCGCCGAAGAGCGAGAAGCCGGGGGTCGGGCCGATGGACTGGGGCGGGATCAGCGGATAGCCCTGCAGGGCGGCCGTCGTGTCGATGCACTGCTGGTCGTTGAAGAAGAAGCCGAACGCGCCGCTGGTGCCGTCGGCGCCCAGGTCGTTCTCGATGTCGCTGTACAGGCCCCAGGCCGTCACGTCGGCCCAGCCCAGGTCGTAGTCCAGCTTGGCCGAGACCTCCAGGGCCTCCTGGTTGTTGAAGGGCAGGATGTTGTTGTCGAACTGGAAGTCGTGGCCGTTCACGTTCTCGTTGGCGTAGGCGGCAACCTCGGGAGGAAAGCCCAGGCCCTCGAGGACGCCCACCAGGGCCGGGATGTGGAACAGCGAGTTGAAGGTGATCGAGCCGGCCTCGACGTCGCCCACGCGGACCTTGCCGTCCACGGTGAGGTCGTCGCTGGGCTCCCACACGGCGCGCAGCGCCACGTCCCAGCTCTTGAAGTTGTCCACCACGCTGGTCGAGCCGAACGGGTTGCTGGCGGCGACGTAGGCGTTGTTGTAGTAGCCGTCGGAGTCGCGGAAGTCGCCGGACACGCTGATGCCCAGGCTGTCGTTGACCGGGCCGCCGACGAGGCCCGACAGCGTGTAGGTGTCGTCCTCGGCCATGCTGCCCTTGATGCTGCCACCCCACTCGTCGCCGGGCTTCTGGGTGGTGATGATGATCGCGCCGGCCGCGGCGTTGCGGCCGTACAAGGCGCCCTGCGGGCCCTTGAGGATCTCGATCTGCTGGAGGTTCGTGTACTCGCGGTTCAGGGCGGCGGGGTTGGTCATCAGCACCCCGTCGATGATCAGCGCGTAGTTGGTCTCGGCATCGCGGGCGCCGTTGATGCCCCGGATGTTGACCTGCGTGTCGGCGACCTCGGCGGCCTGCACGAGGGACACGCCGGGCGTCATGGCGATGAAGTCCCCGGCCCGCTCGATGCCCGACGCCTCGATCTGGGCGGCGGAGAACGCGGTCACGGATCCCGGGACGTCCTGGATGGACTCGGCCCGTTGCCGGACCGTCACGATGATCTCGGTGACTTCTTCTGCGGCGGCCATGGCCGGCGGCGCCGCCAACACGGTTGCTGCCAGCGCGGCCAGCATCAGGCCCGCCCGCGTCGCCATCAACGCTCTTGAGTTAGACATCATCAAGACTCCTCACCCCGGGGATTTCGCGCCTGCCACCACTCGATAGTGGTAAGCAGGTCAAGCCGCGAAACTATAGCGTTCGGGCATTACAGTCAATTCGTGGCGTTGGCGCGACAGCCCGGCCGGGGGCAGCGGGCCGCCCCGGGGCCGGATGGACAGCCCGGCCGGCGATCCATTAAGGTCGCGGCCTCGCTTCAGGGACGAACCCATGCAGACCATCCTGACCACCGGCAGTACCCGGGGCATCGGCAAGGGCCTTGCCCGGGCCTTCCTGGAGCTTGGCCACCAGGTCATCGTCACCGGCCGGTCCGAGGGGGCCGTCAGGGCCGCCACCGCCGACCTCGGCCATCCGGCCCGGGTGCTGGGGGTCGTCTGCGACGTCCGGGACCTGGCCTCCGTCCAGGCGGCCTGGGACGCGGGCGTGGCCCGCTTCGGGCGGATCGACGTGTGGATCAACAATGCCGCCGTCGCGACCGACCGGGTGCTGCTGGCCGACCTGCCGGCGGACCAGATCCAGGCCACCGTGGACACCAACCTGCTGGGCACCCTCTACGGCTGCCGGGTCGCCATCAACCGCATGCGCGCGCAGTCCGGCGGGGGCAAGGTCTACACCTTCGAGGGCTTCGGCAGCGACGGCATGACCAGCGCCGGCCTCGCGGTGTACGGCGCCACCAAGTCCGCCCTGCGTTACCTGACCGGCGCGCTGGCCAAGGAGTGCGCCGGCACGCCGGTGATCGTGGGGACGCTGAGCCCCGGCATCGTCGCGACCGACCTGCTGCTGTACAGTTCCCGGGGCAGCGATCCAGCCGAGTGGGAGAAGTCCCGCCGCATGCTGAACATCCTCGGCGATACCGTCGAGACCGTGTGCCCGTTCCTGGCCCGGGGCGCCCTCGCCAACACGAGGCAGGGCGGCCGGGTGGCCTGGCTGACGCCGGCCAAGGCGGCGGGCCGCTTCGCCACGTCCCTGTTCCGCAAGCGCGACATCATGTCGGAGCTCGAGGCCCGGCCGAACCTGACTGTCCGCTGACCGGGGCGGGAAGACAGATGAGCGAGGCACCGCCCGAGCAGAGGGATTTCATCCGGCAGATCATTGCCGACGACCTGGCCGGCGGCCGGCATGCCGTCATCGTCACGCGCTTCCCGCCGGAGCCGAACGGCTACCTGCACGTGGGGCACGCCAAGTCCATCTGCCTGAACTTCGGCGTGGCCGCCGAGTCGGGCGGGAACTGCTACCTCCGGCTCGACGACACCAACCCGCTGAAGGAAGACCAGGCCTTCGTCGACGCCATCATCGACAGCGTGCGCTGGCTGGGGTTCGACTGGGGCGGCCGGCTGACCCACGCCTCGGACTATTTCCCGCGCATCCACGACTGCGCGATCGAGCTGATCGGCGCGGGCAAGGCCTACGTGGACAGCCTCTCCCAGGAGCAGATGCGGGAGTACCGGGGCACGCTGACCGCCCCGGGCCGGGAGAGCCCGCACCGCGCCCGGAGCGTGGCGGAGAACCTGGACCTGTTCGCCCGGATGCGGGCTGGCGAGTTCGCCGAGGGCGAGCACGTGCTGCGGGCGAAAATCGACATGGCCTCGCCCAACATCAACCTGCGCGATCCCGTGCTGTACCGGATCCGGCGGGCGACGCACCAGCGCACGGGCGATGCCTGGTGCATCTACCCGATGTACGACTTCGCGCACACGATCTCCGACGCCATCGAGGGGATCACGCACTCGCTCTGCACGCTGGAGTTCGAGGACCACCGGCCGCTCTATGAGTGGCTGCTCGACAACCTCACGCTGCCGGCCCGGCCGCGGCAGATCGAGTTCTCGCGGCTGAACCTCGCCTTCACCATCACCAGCAAGCGCAAGCTGGCCGAGCTGATCGACCTCGGGCTGGTGTCCGGCTGGGACGATCCCCGCATGCCCACCATCGCCGGCATGCGCCGCCGCGGCTATCCGCCGGCCGCGCTCCGGGACTTCGTGGGCCGCACCGGCGTGACCAAGAAGGAGCACCTGATCCAGATGAGCCTCCTGGAGAACTGCGTGCGGGAGGACCTGAACCTGAGCTCGCCCCGGGCCATGGCCGTGGTGAATCCCCTGAAGGTGGTCCTGACCAACTTTCCCGTGGGCCGGACGGAGCAGGTGCCGGCGGCGAACCACCCGGACCGGCCCGAGCTTGGCGAGCGGCAGCTGCCCTTCGGGCGTGAGCTGTGGATCGAGCAGGACGACTTCATGGAGAACGCGCCGAAGAAGTTCTTCCGGCTGCAGCCGGGGGGCGAGGTGCGGCTGCGCTACGGCTACATCATCAGGTGCGTGGAGGTCGTGAAGGACGGCGA
>CAZTGY010000196.1:0-5806 GCA_964613445.1 uncultured Chromatiaceae bacterium
TGCTCAATCGGAGTACGAGCTCACGGTCTACGAGCGCATGCCGAAGCACCATGACATGTCAATTGAAGCATGTCCCCGATGCTCATGATCAGGCCGGCCGAGCTCCACGCCACCTGCTTACCCCTGGCCGAGGCACGCACGCTGCCGGCGGCGGTCTACACATCGCCGGAGGTTTTCGCGACGGAGCAGTCGGGCCTTTTCGGCCGCACCTGGCTGTGCGCGGGACGGGAGGCCGACATTCCCGGGGCCGGCGATTTCTTCACGCGGGAGATCGCGGGCGACTCGGTCATCCTGGTCCGCGGTTCCGACGCCCGGGTGCGCGCCTTTTTCAATGTCTGCCGGCACCGGGGCTCGCGCCTGATCGACGAGACGGCCGGCAAGGGGCTGAACCGCATCCTCTGCCCCTACCATGCCTGGAGCTACCGCCTGGATGGCACGCTGGCGCAGCTGCCCGGCGGCGATGCCGCCGGACGGGAGAGCCTGGGCCTGGTGCCCGTCCAGGTCGGCACCCACGAAGGCTTCATCTTCGTGAACCTGGACCCGGCGGCCGCGCCGCTGGGCCTGCAGCTGGAAGACCTGCCTGACTTCGGCCGCTTCCACCTGCCCGGGCTGCGCTGCGGCTGGCGGCGCACCTACGAGGTGCAGGCCAACTGGAAGCTGATCTGCGAAAACTACAGCGAGTGCTACCACTGCCCAGGGGCGCACCCGCAGCTCGCGCGCCTCTCCGACCTCATCAGCCGCAGCACCCGGCCGATGGAAACTGGCGAGTGCTTCAACGGCGGCCCGATGCAGCTCAAGGAAGGCATCGAGACCATGTCCCTCAGCGGCAAGCGGACCGTGCCCGTCATCCCCGGGCTATCCGCCGATGATCACCGCTACGTCTACTACTACGTGATCTATCCCAACCTGCTGCTCAGCCCGCACCCGGACTACGTGCTCACGCACACAGCCTGGCCGCTGGCGCCCGACCGCACGCGCGTCGAGTGCGAGCTGCTCTTCACCCGGGAGGCACTGGCGCGCCCCGGCTTCGACCCGGCGGACATGGCGAACTTCTGGGACATCACCAACCGCCAGGACTGGGCACTGTGCGAGCGCGCCCAGGCGGGCGCCGCCTCCCGGGGCTACCGCCCGGGGCCCTACCAGCCCTCCGAGGACTGCGTGCACACCTTCGATCGGTGGTACGCGGAGCGGCTCGCGGCGCTCTTGTAGGAGCCCTTGCTGTAGGAGCGGCTTCAGCCGCGACCCCCTCCGGCGAGAATCGCGTCCGCGCGTCTCGAGACGGAGGGGGTCGCGGCTGAAGCCGCTCCTACAGCGAGCGCTCCATCTCGAAGCAGCGACCCGCTTCTGCCGGCCAGGCCCGGTCCACGCCGAGGGCACGGTCGTAGGTGAGGCCGGTGCCGAGCGCCGCCGCCGTGGACGCCGCAACCCCGACCAGCAGCAGCCAGGCGAGCAGCAGCGGCCCCGGCGCGCGATGCCGCGTGCGGTACACCGCAATGGCGGCGATCAGGGAGGACCACCAGGTTACGGCGCCCGAGCGCCGGTGGATGACGGTGGCGGCGATGGTTTCGGCATCGCACTGGGCGGCGATGTAGTCCACGAAACCCGTGCCGATCGACACGAGCGCGAGCGGAGCGCCGATCCAGAGGTTCCAGCGCGCCGCGGCCAGCACGCCGCCGACCCAGGGCCGCCGGCCGCCGAGCTTGCCGGCGTAGAAGAGAATCACGCTCAGCAGGAGGAGCGCGACGGAGAAGTGCACGATGTAGGGGTGCAGCTGGGTGGTCATGGCTGCCCGGGGTAGCTTGCCCTCCAGGCCGTGGCGAGCCGCTCTGCCTCTTCAAGCTGGGCCGGCGTCATGCCGCGGGCAACGATATCGCGGGCCCGGGCCGCATCCGCATCGCCGCTGGTGGCGGCGAGATTGAGCCAGAGGTGCGCCGTGACTTCGTCGTGGGGCACGCCCTTGCCGGTGGCATAGAGGTAACCCAGCCCCGCCATCCCGGCCGCAAAGCCGCGTTCGGCGGACTTCCGGTACCAGGCTGCCGCCGCGGCGTAGTCGGCCGGCACGCCCTGGCCACGGGTGTACAGTTCGGCCAGACCCGCCTGGGCGAGGCCATAACCCTGCTCCGCTGCCCTTCGATACCAGTTCGCCGCCTCGTCATAGTCCCGGGTGACGCCCTGGCCGCTGGCGTACAGGAAGGCCAGCCCCGCCTGGCCGGCCGAGTACCCCTGCGCCGCGGATTTCCGGTACCAGGTCACCGCCTCGGCGTCGTTGCGCGCTATGCCCTGGCCGTTGGCGTAGGCGTAGCCCAGCGCAGCCTGGGCCAGCGGGTTGCCCCGGTCGGCGGCGCTGCGAAACCATTTCAGGCCCTCCGCGAGATCCTGCGCCACCCCATCGCCGCGGGTGTAGAGGACGCCAAGGTTGTACTGGGCCTCCGGGTCGCCCTGCTCGGCCAGCGGGCGGAACACCGCGGCTGCCGCCGCCATGTCGCCGCGCCTGTAGGCGGCCACGCCGTCACTCCAGCGTGGGCCGGGCGCGACTTCACCCGTCCCTCCGGCACCCGTGGACTGCGCACCGGCCCCGGCGCTGGCGAGCAGCAGGGCGAGAAGGGCCACGCGTATGACGTTCTCCATGGATCGATTGTGCCATGACCGGTAGTCCGCCCTCCGGGAACCAGTTCCTGCTGCAGGTCTTCCGGCTCGCCGGCCCCTGGTGGAACTCGGACCGGAAGTGGCAGGTACGCGGCGGCACCCTGCTGCTGTTCCTGCTGACCCTGATGCAGGTCGGCCTCACCGTGTGGGGCAACTACTGGAACCGGGAACTGTTCGACGCCCTCGAAGCGCGGTCCGTCCGCGGCGTGCTGGTGCAGGTGGGCGTCTTCGCGCTGATCTTCATGATCTCGATCGGCGTCACGGCGGCGCACCTCCTGGTCAAGCGCCGGCTGCAGCTCGACTGGCGCGCCTGGCTGACGGAGCGCCTAATCGGGCGGTGGATGGCGGACGGCCGGCACTACCGGCTGCTGTTCAGCGCCGGCGAGCACGACAACCCGGACCAGCGCATCGCCGAGGACATCCGCATCGCCACGGAGAGCGCCATCGCACTGGCGCACACGCTGATCTTCTCCCTGCTCACGCTGGGCCTGTTCATCGGGATCCTCTGGACGGTCTCCGGGTCCATGAACCTCCCCGGCACGTCGCTGCAGGTGCCGGGGTACATGGTGCCCCTCGCCTTTCTCTACGCCGGGCTCGGCACGGCCCTGGGCTGGGCGCTGGGCCGGCCGCTCGTCCGCTCCACCAATGCCCTGCAAAGCGCCGAGGCGAACTTCCGCTTCGGCCTGGCCAGGGCCCGGGAGCATTCGGAGGCGATCGCGCTGATGCACGGCGAGCCCATGGAACGCAGCGGCGCCGTCGCGCGCTTCGCCCGGATCGTCCGGGACTGGGACCGGCAGTCGCTGGCGTACATGGGCATCGTCTCCTTCACCACCGGCTATGGCGGCCTGCTGCCCGTCTTCCCGATCCTCGTGGCGGCGCCCCAGTACATCCTGGGGGCCATGACGCTCGGCGCCCTGATGCAGGCCGCCCAGGCGTTCCAGCGGCTGACGTCAGCGCTGTCCTGGCCGGTCGACAACGTGGGCGAGATCGCGCGCTGCCGCGCGTCCGCCGAGCGCGTGCTGTCCCTCTACGAGGACATGGAGCGGCTCGACGCCGGGGCCCGCGCCACGAGCGGGCAACGCATAACCATGGGCACGTCGGCAGACGGGCGCCTGGTGATCGAGGACCTGTGCATCGCCGATCCCGCCGGCCAGGTCCTGCTGGAGCACTTCGGCATCGCCATTGCCCGCGGCGAGCGCGTGCTGATCGGCGGCGACCCGGCGGTGACCAGCAGCCTCTTCAAGGTGATTGCCGGCCTGTGGCCCTGGGGCAGCGGCCGCGTGCTGCTGCCCGGCGGGGACAGCATCCTGTTCATGCCCCAGCGCCCTTTCCTGCCGGAGGCCACGCTCCGGGAGGCGCTGTGCTATCCGCAGCCCGTGGCCAACTTCGGTGACGATGCGATCCGCCGCGCCCTCGACGGCGCTGGCATCGCCTGGCTCGCGCCGCGCCTGGACGAGCACGACAGCTGGGAACAGGTGCTGCCCCAGCGCGCGCAGCAGCGGCTCGGCGTGGCGCGGGTGCTGATGCAGCGCCCGGCCTGGGTCTTCATGGAGGAAGCGACGGACGCCTTCGATCCGAAGGGCGAGCGGGAGGTGCTGGAGATGTTGCGCCAGCGGCTGCCCGGCACGGCCGTGCTGACGATCAGCTTTCACGCGGGACTCGAGCCACTGCACGACCGGAAGGTCGTGCTCAACAGGGCGTCCCGGGGCTAGCCAAAGCGGGCGGGCAGCCAGCCCCTGTCGACGCACTCGCGGAAGCACCACGCCGGCGTGGTCTCGGTGCGGTAGCTCCAGAAGAACCAGCCCGCGTAGTTCCCGAAGGCCAGCAGCTGCGCAGCCCCGTAGGCCCGCAGCGCCACGTCGTGCTGGGAATCGTCGAGGTGGTCGAGGGCGTGGTTCCAGGGCCCGGGCGCCCAGAGCGACACCACTTTAAGGTCCAGCCCCAGGCTCCACTCCCCCGCGATCGCCGGCACGCCGAGCCCACGCTGGATCTCGCCGGCCTCGCCCGCCCAGAGCACGCCCGCCTTGTGCAGGTGGCCCTCGAGGTCCAGGTCCAGGTCGGCGCGCTCGAAGCACTGGTAGCGGTGCACGTCGTAGAGCACGTTCTCGAACCCGGGCGCCTGGAAGAAGCCGGCGTATTCGCCGTGGTGGCGAAACCCGTCGTGGAACGCCACCGCGACCCGGTCCGGGGGGCAGTGGGCGCGGATCGCCGCGTAAGCCCGCCGGTAGTAGGCCTTGAGCAGGTCGGTGGGGACGTCCCAGCGCGGCTCGTTCAGCACCTGGATCGCGTGCAGCGAGGAGACGGCGGCGTAGCGCGCCGCGAGCCGGCCCAGCACGTCCACCGAGTGGGCCAGGTACTCCTCCCGGGTGTGCCACTCGCAGACGTCCAGCATGCCGCCGTTGTCGAAGGCGTTCTGGCAGCCGGGCGCCGCGTGCAGGTCGAGCACCACGCGCAGGCCGCACTCCGCGGCCCACTCCAGCGCCCGGTCCAGCACGTCGATGCCGCCCTCCACGAAAGGGTACCGGCTGCGGCCGTACTTCGCGTGGTACGGATAGGGCGGGCCGAAGATCCAGTGGCCCAGTGGAATGCGCACGGCGTTGATCCCCACGCCGGCGAGCCAGGCGAAGTCGTCCCGCGTGATGAAGCCGTCCCAGTGCGCCCGGAGCCGGGCCGGTGCGGCGGCGCCCAGTTCCGCGCACCAGGTGGTCTCGTCGGTGGCGGCGAGGCCGGCGAACAGGCTGGGGGTCATCCACTTCTCGAGCACCAGCCAGCCGCCCAGGTTCACGCCGTGGAGGCGCAGCGCAGGGTAATGGCTGGGCGTGTTCACGCCGCCGCGGGCCGGAGCCGCTTCACCGCAAGCACGGCACCGACCACGAAGGCGCCGGCGACGATGCCGGTGAGCGCGTCCATGAGCAGCGACACGGCCAGCCCGCCCGGCAGCGACTGCACCCAGTGATGCAGCGGCGGGATGCCATGGCCGATGATGCCGCCGCCCACCAGGAACATGGCGGTGGTGCCGGCCACTCCCAGGCCCTTCATCAGCCACGGCGCGACGCGGAGGATCGCGCCGCCCAGCGCGCGCTGGGCGCGGGCGAACAGGCCGGCGCCGGTCCGGCGCAGGAGGTGCAGGCCGCCGTCGTCCAGCTTCACGATTCCAGCG
>CAZTGY010000197.1:0-5785 GCA_964613445.1 uncultured Chromatiaceae bacterium
AATTTGAAGAGAACTGAGGAAGGAAAGACTCATTTTGGGGATCCGGGTAGCGGTACGACCCGTTGGCGTAGTTGGTCAGGAGCAGGTCGTCGCCGTCCCGGCCCGTGATGTAGTCCGGGTTTACCGGGATCTTGCCGCCGCCCTCCGGCGCGTCGATGACGTAGGTGGGCACCGCGTAGCCCGTGGTGTGCCCGCGCAGGCCGCGGATGATCTCGATGCCCTTCTCGACCGGGGTGCGGAAGTGGGCGGAGCCCGAGATCGGGTCGCACTGGTAGAGGTAATAGGGACGTACCCGGAACCGCAGCAGGCCCTGGACCAGGGACTTCATGGTGGGGACGTCATCATTCACGCCCTTGAGGAGTACCGTCTGGCTGCCGAGCGGAATGCCCGCGTCGGCCAGCCGGGCGCAGGCCTCGGCGACCTCGGGGGTGAGTTCGTCGGGATGGGTGAAATGCAGGCTCATCCACAGCGGGTGATAGCGCTTCAGGATCCGGGTGAGGGCCGGCGTGATGCGCTGGGGCTGGACCACCGGCTGCTTGGAGCCGATCCGGATGAACTCCACGTGGGGAATGGCCCGCAGGCGGGCGAGTATCCACTCCAGACGTTCATCGTCCAGGCTGAGCGGGTCGCCGCCGGACAGCAGGACGTCCCGGATGACCGGGTTGGCCGCGATGTAATCGATGGCCTTTTCCAGGTCGTGCTTGCGGATGCTGCGCTCGCCGACCGAGCCGACCAAGCGGGCCCGGGTGCAGTACCGGCAGTAGACCGAGCAGAAGTTCGTGACCAGCAGCAGGACCCGGTCGGGATACCGGTGCACCAGCCCGGGCACGGGGCTGTGGGCGTCCTCGCCCAGGGGATCGTCCGCCTCGCCGCGGGACCGGAGGTACTCGCCCATCACGGGGAGCACGGTCCGGCGCAGGCCCTGGGCGGGGTTCTCGGGATCCACGAGGCTGGCGTAGTAGGGGGTGATGCCGACGGGCAGCGCGCCCTTGTGCATCTCGATCGACTGCCGCTCGTCGTCGGTCAGGCGGAACATGCGGTCCAGGTCGGCGAGGGCCCGCACGCGGGTGCGGTTCTGCCAGCGCCAGTCGTTCCAGTCCCGCAGGCCCGCCTGGGGGTAGAACCGGCGCCGGAAGGCATCGCTGCGCTGGCTGACCGTCAGCCGCGGTATGGTGGGCCGGGTGGTGGGGACTGGCGTGAGGTTTACGGGGCCGTGCTGGACCGGAACGGGAGCGGCCGGGGCCTGGCCGGGCGTGGTGGGTCCGGGAACAGCACCCACGGCAGAAGGGTCCACGACAGATAAGACTCGCGGCATCGGGACTACCTCGTCGTTGTGCAGGATAGGCGGAAAGCGTGTCGAGACAGAATCAAGCCTGGTTGCCTTCTATGGCCCCGAACGCGGATGACAGTCGCCAGGTCCTCAAGTGCGATTCCGGCAACTCCGCTTCCGGAAATCTGCCCGACTGGCTCGGGCGGCGACGTCTTGCTGTCTGCTGCTTTGATAAAAGAGTGACGTTTACGTCTCGATCGCCGGTAAATATACCCACCGGTTTTCGAAAAGCAATACAACGCCCCGCTTGCGAAATTTTCCATGGGTCAGTTTCTCTTGAAGACCGTCGGCACCTGCGGGCATTTCTTTAGCCCGTGTCGTCAGTCCGGGTACCGGACCCAACTCGGAGATGCCCAGGTTGCGCTACTCGTCCCGGGAGGAAGGACCCGCAAGGATGGCACCACTGCCGTAGACCGGATGGAAGCGACCGGTAAGATAGCTACCTGGACGCAAATGTCAGGGGCGCCATGCCAATCTCCAGCGACAGGCGGGACAGGGGGCCAGCCCTGCCGATTTCCGGTGTGATCATCACCCGGGACGCGGGGGCGACGCTGGCGGATTGCCTGCGCTCCCTGGCGCCTCTGGCCGAAGTTGTGGTGTATGACAACGGTTCGGCGGATCAGACCCGGGAGATTGCCAGCAGCTTCCCCAATGTCCGCCTGCATACCGGGCCGTTCATCGGCTTTGGTCCGACCAAGAACGCGGCGGCAGCACTGGCCAGTTACCCATGGATACTGTCGATCGACGGCGACGAAGCCCTGAGCCCGGAGCTTGCCGAAAGCCTCGGTCGGATCAATTTTTCAGACCCATCAATCGTCTACGCGGTGTGGCGGCACAACTACATGCTGGGCCGGCGAGTTAAGCATTCCGGATGGGGCCAGGACTGGATACCCCGGCTCTACCATCGGGAGATGGCCCGGCTGAGCGATGCGATGGTTCACGAGAACCTGACGTGGGAGGCGGGTGTAACGGTCCAGCGCCTCCATGGGCCCCTGCGTCACGACGCCGTCCGGCAACTCGGGGACATGCTGATCAAGGTCAACCGGTACTCCGAGATCCGGCGTCAGTCCCGGGCGGTTGCACTTCACCCGGGGCTGATCGTCTTGCGCAGCTGGTGGGCGTTCTGGCGCACCTACCTGCTGCAAGGGGGGTGGCTGGATGGCTGGCGCGGGCTTGCCATCGCCTGGTCGAACGCCAACGGGGTCTTCTACAAGTACCTCAAGCCCTACGCCGACCAGGCGCGACGTCGGGGCGATCCCGCCCGGGGGTCATCCGAGCAATGACTGGTAGAGGTCGAACGTGCGCCTGACCGTCTCCCGGATGTTGAAATGCTGGTCGATCCGCTCCCGCGCGGCCCGACCCATCTCGGCGCAACGGACCGGGTTCCGGTAGAGCCAGGTGAGCGCGTCAGCCAAGGCCGTCTCATTGCCAGGTTCGACCACGACGCCGCATTCCCCGTCTACGACCAGCTCCGCGTTGCCCCCGGTCCGGGTCACCAGGGGAGTGACGCCATACGCCATGGCCTCGATGGTTGCCTTGGGCAGCCCCTCCCGCCGCAACGCCGGAAGCACCGACACCCGGCAGGCCGCAATGATTTCCGCCGCGTCCGTTCGATAGCCCATGAAGTGGACCCGGACCTGCCGCGGCAGGCCCACGACCGCCTCCTTGTAGGCCTCCATTCCGGCGCCCACCAGCAGCACGTCGCAGCAGACGTCGTCCGGCAGTTGCCGGAGTGCGCGGAGAAAGAGCGGGACCCCTTTGCGCGGCCGCGCATTCGCTACCAGTCCGACCAGCATGCTGTCCCGGCTGATCTCCAGTTCATCGAGACTGGCCGGCGGCGCCCGATACCAGCCGAGGCTGTGCCCCTTGTAGATGGTCGCTGCCTTCGACGCCGGCAGGCCGTTGGCGATGAGATCCAGACGCACTGCATCGGCCACGCAAACCACGCAGTCCACCCGAGGGTTCAGATGCGTGAGGTACGCGGCTGGATCGTAGCGGTGGATATTGCCGGTCTGCCCCCGGTAGGTGACGACGCGCACCGGCAGCCCCAGCGCCGCGACGATCCCATTGGTGATCGCCTTGTTGTTGAAGGCGTGCAGGATCTGATGGCCGCCAGTCCTGAGCGTAGTCCGGATTCGCCGTATCGCTGCCAGATCGATCCGGTGCCTGGTCTCGAGTTCAACAACCTGGATTCCGGCGGCCTCCATTTTGCTCACGTAGCACGAATCACGCTGGGTCATGACGGTGACCTCGGCGCCAAGCTGGCGGACACCGATGAAGGTTTCCGCCTCCGGCCGCACGTTGGTGATCGCCCCCCGGTGGGACGTGATGCACAGGACCCGCATCAAGCGGCCGTCGTTAGACGGGTTCGAGCCCAGAGGATATTCGTTTGCCGTTCCAGGGCCAGAAGGGCATCGCGGCTCAGTGTCCTTGCCCCGCTCGCACCGACCTGGTGAGGAATCAGGCCGTGGCCCGTCAGCAGGTCAACGAGATCGGCAGGCTCCATGCCCCCCCGACGCATGAATCCCGGCGAGTACTCAGCCAACACCCACTGACAGCGGGCCAGGAGATCGCCCGCACCCTGCAGCGCCTTCAGCTCATAACCTTCCACGTCGATCTTGATGAGCCGGAGGACCCGGCTGCCAAGCTCCCGTTGGCGCCAGACGTCGTCGATCCGGACGGTACTTATCCCCACCGCGCTCCCTGCATGTATGGGCAACAGCGAGTGCCGTCCGGCATTGCCCTTCGCATAGCGATAAAGCAGTTGCTGGGCGGGCTCTGGACCCGCGGCAGCCTGTATCGGTGTCACGCCTCGGCAGTCATTTCGCCGGATATTTTCGACCAGCAGTGCGAAGTTATCCGGATCTGGTTCGAAGGCCAGGATGTCGAGCGGGACCTTCGCGATTCTCGCGATCACGAGGGAGTACCAGCCGATGTTGGCCCCCACGTCCAGGACGACGTCGCCGGGCTCGAACCGGATGTGTTCCGACAGGCAGCGGCCTACTTCGGGCTCGTAACGCCTGTACTTGTAGAGGTGGCGCCCGATCACGTCGTCTGTATGGACCTGCAAGCGGAGGTCAAATTGTGGAATCAGGGCTTCCAGAAACGGCCGGTGCAGGATCCAGCGGTAGACGACGTAAGCAGCTGACCGCAGGTTAGGCATGGGCCGGAAGCCTACCAAAATGGGGGTTGCACTGCGCGACCGGCACGAGCCCTCTTGCCCGGCGCCATGCCCTTGGCGCTTCTGACGGCCGGTGTCCGCTAGACTGGACTCCCTCAAGCAGGAATCGCCCGTGTCCGAACCGTCGCTGACGTCCCCCGTCGTCTATCACCTTCGACCCCGCGATCCCATGGCCCATCTCTACGATGTGACCTGCAGGATCGAGCGGCCTTCGCCCGACGGCCAGTTGCTGTCGCTGCCGGCCTGGATTCCCGGCAGCTACCTCGTGCGGGACTATGCCCGGCATGTCGTGCAGTTCGTCGCCGAGAGCGGCGGTGAACCGGTTGTCGCCCGCAAGCTCGACAAGCACACCTGGCGGGTTGCGCCGGTCCCGGGTGAACTCCTCGTGTGCATGCGCGTCTACGCCGCCGACCCGTCCGTCCGGGGCGCGTGGCTGGACCGGAATCAGGGTTTCGTCAATGGCGTCTGCGTGTTCCTGCGGGTCCACGGCCAGGAGCGGGCACCGTCGGTCGTGCATATCGATCCGCCCGAGATCCCGCCAACCGCGGGAGCCGGCACCGGTCCGGCGTGGCGGCTCTCGACGGGGCTCCAGCGCCTCACGGGCGGCCAGGGGGAGTTCGGCGCTTTTCAGGCCGCCAGCTACGACGACCTCATTGATCACCCGATCCTCTTGGGTCCAACAGTCACGGTGGAGTTCGTGGCGGCCGGCGTGCCCCACGCCCTGGTGCTGGCGGGCCTCCCGAATCCGGATCGGGAGCGGCTGCAGGCCGACCTGATCCGCCTGTGCACCTGGCACATCGACTTCTTCGGCAGGCCGGCACCCATGAGCCGCTACGCCTTTCTGGCCCGCGTCGCCGCCGAGGGCTATGGGGGTCTCGAGCATCGTGACTCGTCGGCCCTGTCCTGCCGCCGCGATGACCTGCCGCAGTCGGGCCTGGCGGTGAATGAAGCAGGCTACCGGCGCTTCCTCGGTCTGGCCAGCCACGAGTACTTCCACGCCTGGCACGTCAAGCGCATCAAGCCGGCCGCGTTCGTGCCCTACCGGCTCGACGCCGAGAGCCACACGCGGCTGCTCTGGGTGTTCGAGGGATTCACGTCCTACTACGACGACCTGGCGCTGGTGCGCGCGGGCGTGCTCGGCGCGGCCGAGTACCTGGCGATGCTCGGCAAGACCATCGGCACGGTGCTGCGCGGCCCGGGCCGGCTGCTGCAGAGCGTGGCCGACTCGAGCTTCGACGCATGGACCAAGTACTACCGCCAGGACGAGAACTCGC
>CAZTGY010000198.1:0-5777 GCA_964613445.1 uncultured Chromatiaceae bacterium
AGTTGCTGGCCATCGGCTCGATCGCCCAGGGCTAGAACCGGTACTGCACCTCGAGGCCCAAGTCCCTGCCGCGCTTGGGGCTGAGGGAGAAGATCCGCGGATCCAGGTCGTTCAGCAGATTGCCGTAGCCATTGACCGGGTAGTTGACGTCCACGGTCCCGAAGTTGACGAAGTCCAGCGAGGCGATGGGCGTGTCGTCATCGGTCAGGTTGCGCACGTAGGCCGTGACGGTCCAGGACTCCGTCTGCACGCCGGCGCGCAGGTTGAGCGTGAGTTCGTCGCCCAGCCAGGAGAAGTTGTTGGTGTGGGTGTAGCGCTTCGAGTTGTAGGCGTAGTCCACGTTCAGGAAGGCCTCGGCGTCGGCACTGACCGGTGCGGTGACGAAGCCGCCGAGGATCAGCGTGTGCTCCGGCACGTTGGGCACCTTCTTGTTGCTGATGTCCCCGTTGCCCGTGAGCTCGGCCAGCACGGAATCCATGCCCTCCGTGTAGCGGGAATCGGTGTAGCCGTAGTTGGCCGTAACGGAGAAGTTGTCGGTCACCCGGAAGCTGGTCTCCAGCTCCACGCCGTCGACCTTTGACTTGCCGGCATTCCGCAGGATGGTGGTCTCCAGCCGCGTGCCGCTCGTCTGCAGGATGCTGACCCGCGTGAACAGGCCCTGGTTCTCCCAGTCGATGTGGTAGATCGCCAGGTTCGCGCTGAGGCGGCCGTCGAGCCCGATTGCCTTGGCGCCCACCTCGTAGGTCCACTGCTCCTCCTCCTTCACGATGGCCAGCGGCTCGGGCAGGCAGGGATTGACCGGCAGCGGCTCGGGGTCCGGCGGCGGGGTGCAGCCGTTCAGGCCCGCGTCGACGGCCACGGGGGCGATGCCGGACCGGAAGAACTCCGTGTTGAAGTCGCCCGGCTTGTTGCCCTTCGCGGCGAGGACGTACAGGGTCAGGTCGTCGGAGGGCCTGAAGCGCACCGTGGCCCGCGGCGTGAAGTTGTCGAAGTCGAGGCCCACCGAGCCAGGCAAGGTCGGCCCGGTGAGCGACCCGCCACTCAGATCCTTGGAGTCCTCCGCGTACCGGCCCTCCAGGCTCAGCGTCCAGCGTTCGGCGAAGTCCCAGTCTATGCTGCCGTAGACCGCCTGGTTGCTCACGTCGATGAAGGTCGACGGCGGGAAGTCGGTGGTGACGGTCCCGGCGCCGAAGACCACGCCGGGGCCCACGAAGCTGCGTTGCCGGTTCTCCCGCTCCTGGTCGTACCAGTAGATCCCCAGCGCACCACGCACGGGCAGGTCGGCGGGCGTGTCGACGCGGAGCTCCGCCGAGTAGTCCTCGATGTCCCGGCGGTTGTCGAAGTGGAAGAGACCCCAGACCGACCGGTTCTCCGTGTGGTCCAGGTCGAAGACCTGCTGGAAGTCGTCCTGGCTCCAGGAGGCGCGGGACGTGACGGTGAAGCCGGCCAGGTCCTGGACGTACTCGAGCAACGCCCGGTTCTGCTCGCGGAAGGTGCCTGGCTCCGTCGGCGGGACCGTGAAGTCCTCGGGATTCGGGAAGCCATTGGCGAGGATGTAGGTGACGCCCTGCTTGAAGTCCGGCAGGTTGATGCGGTTCTGCCTGCCTTCGGCCCGGAATTCCCCGCAATACCAGCCCGTGCTCGTGGCATACCACGGCTCGCCCTCCGTGCCCGGCACCGGCAGGTAGCAATTCAGCTCGGGGGCGATCAGGCTGGCAAAGTGGGTGTCCTCGCCCCTGGTGTAGCCATATTTCAGGCTGACCTCGGCGCCTTCGGCAGGCCGCCAGACCAGCTTGCCGAGCACGTCGGTAGTTTCCTCTTCACCCAGCCGGCTGTGGTCGCCCTCCTGCGGCGGGTCCAGCAGGAACTGGCGGAACGGCAGGCGGCTGTCCCGCTCGTAACTGGCCTGGCCCGGTTCCAGCTGGTTGTGCCACTGGCCGCCGTACTTGCTCCAGTTGCCGGACACCACGAAGAGCAGCTTGTCCTCGACCAGCGGGCCGCTGGCCCAGCCGCCCACGCTGTAGTCGTCGCTCGTTCCGGCACGGGTGTTGACCTGCCCCTTCAGGGTCTCCGTGGGCTTCCGGGTGACGTAGTTGACGGCACCGGCGAAGGTGGCCCGGCCGAACTGGGCGGACTGGGGACCGCGCAGGACCTCGACCCGCTCGACGGCGCTGGTCGTCGCCGTGGCGATACTGCCGGACACGAAGGTCCCGTCGATGAAGTACGAGGCATTCGCCTCGCCACGGGAGGCGGGCGCGCCCATTCCCCGGATGGTCGGACGGTCGATGTCCCTGCCCGTCTGGGCCAGCGTGCGGAAGCCGACGGTGAAGTTTGCGATGTCGTAGTCGCTGTTGAGCCCCCGCCCCTGCAGCTGCTCCGACGTCAGCGTGGCGATGGAGATCGGCACGTCCTGGAGCGTCTCCTCGCGCTTCCGGGCCGTGACGATGATCTCGTCGTCGGGCGGCTCCTGCGCCTGGGCGGCGACGACGCCCGAAAGCAGCACGGCGGCCACGCCGGCCAGGGCCGGATAACTTCCCTCGATGCGCATCTGGATCCCCCGATCCCCGCCGCTGTTGTCGACGCGGCTGGAGGGAATGTAATGCAAAACCGCTAGCCGGCGCCAGCCTGCTCGGCCGCGGCATTCCTGAAGTGGGCGAGTGCGGCCCAGAGTGCCAGTGCGGCCAGCGGCACGCTGAGGCAGTTCACCAGGGCGATGGATTTGCCCACCGCGAGGGGGTCGCCAAACACGTGGTCCGTGATCGCGCCCACCGCGGAAGGGCCGACGCTCGCCGTCACGAGATTCATCACCAGCATCCAGACGGCGGATACCTGGCCGCGCATCTGGTTGGGCGTGACGACCTGAAGGGCGGCCGGGGCCAGCGCCATGGAGAGGCTCGCGAAGAAGATCAGCGGCCCGAAGAGCGCCACGGCCAGGTCCCGGTCCGTGACGAACGCCGGCACCGCGCTCAGCGGGAGCAGGCCCACGGCGGCCAGGAGCGCCACCCGCAGCGTGGCATCCCGGTGCCCGCGCCGCTGCAGGAAATCCGCCAGCCAGCCGCCCGTGTACACGCCCAGCGGCGAGAGGATCGCCAGGATTCCGCCGAGGCGCAGGGCTGCCTGCGGCGGGGTGAAGGCGAGCACCCGGGTGAAGTAGACGAACGCCCACGTGATGATGGAGGTGATCGGCACGGCCAGCAGCGAGAAGCCGATGAAGTGCAGGACGAATACCCGCCAGCGCTGCTGCGCGTAGCGCAGGACCTCCCGTAGCGGGATGCCGCCGCCGGCGAGCAGCTTCCCGCGCCGGACCGGCTCCCGCACGGTGAGCATCAGCAGGGCCACCAGCACGCCGGGCAGCCCGACCGCGAAGAACACCAGCTGCCAGGCCCGGACGTCGCCCAGCACCGGGAGGGAGATCGGGCCGGCCTGCGCCACCGCCTGGATCACCAGGCCGCCGACCAGAAACGACAGTCCCGCGCCGAAGAAGGCGACCGACTGGTACACGCCGAGCGCGCGGCCGAGCTTCTCCCGGGGGAAGTAGTCGGCGATCATCGAGTAGGCCGCCGGGGACAGCGCGGCCTCGCCGACGCCGACGCCCACCCGGGCGAGGAACAGCTCCCAGAAATTCCGGGCCAGGCCGCAGACGGCCGTCATGATGCTCCAGAGGAAGATGCCCCAGCCGATGATGGCCTTCCGGCTGTAGCGGTCGGCCCAGCGGCCGATGGGCAGGCCCACGGTGGCGTAGAACACCGCGAAAGCCAGGCCCTGGAGCAGTCCGAGCTGGGTGTCGGTGAGGCCCAGGTCCTGCTTCAGGGGCTCGACCAGCATCGCGATGATGATCCGGTCGATGAAGGAGAAGATGAAGGCGACGACGAGGATGACGACGGCGTACCAGGCGATACCTGGCCGCGGCCACGGCTCGGCGGCGGCGTGGGCCGTATTCTGCGTCTCCATGGTCATCCCCCTGATGGCGGGGGCAGGATAACGACTGGGTGGGTTCAGGCCAAGCCGGCGCGCCAGGCGCGGACGGCCAGCCACCAGCAGGTGGCCAGGAGCGACAGCGCGCCCAGGCCGGCGACAGCCTGGATCACCGGCGACTCCAGCCACCGCGGGCGGCGGACGTCGAAGCTCGCGCCCGCGAAGAGCCCCGCCGTGAAGCCGGTCAGGTGCGCCACCGCGTCGGTCCGCGCGTCGCCGGTCCCGATGTAGGCCAGCAGCACCAGCGCGCCGATCAGGGGCGCGTAGCGCCGTGCCCAGCTCGACGCGCGTCGGGACTCGGCCCGCCACATCAGGGCGGCGATCAGTCCCAGCGCCGCAAAGACCGCGGTCGAGGCACCAATGGCGCGATGCGTGGCGGGCAGCAGGAACAGGTCGAGGCCGTTACCGGCGCCAGCGGCCAGGAGGATGGTGGCCCACGCGACGCCCGAACCCAGGAACTGCCCGGCGAAGGCGCCGAAGAAGGCGCCGAAGACCAGGTTGGCCACCAGATGCCCCGCATCGCCGTGCAGGGTCAGGGCCGTCATCACCCGCCACCACTCCCCGTCCCGGACGGCGGCGCCGTCCAGGCCGCCGGCCCCGAGCCAGTCCACGCCGAACGCGATCCGGCCCTGGACGAGGAACGCGGCCACGAGCACCAGGATGTAGGCCAGCACGCCGGGCAGGCCATGCCCGTGGAGCGCCAGGCCGGGTTTCGGCGGGCGGCGGCGGTTCTCGGCCGCGTACAGCCGCAGCTGCTCGCGGGCCCGGGAGGCATGCTCGGCCGGCACCAGCAGCAGGGCCGAGTTCCGCGGCCCGTCGGCGATCAGGTGGGGAATCCCGAGGGCATCGAGGACGAGAGCCTGCTCGTGGCACTCCCGGCGCTGCCGGGTCTCGCCGACGATGCTCCAGTCGTCAGGGGCCATGCCGGCTCTTGAGGTAGGCGGCGATCTCCGCCAGGTCCGACTCGGGCAGCCACGCAAAGCCGGGCATGGGCCGCCCGGCCACGGACTCCGGGTCGCCGGGCATGCGGCCAACCTTCAGGAAGGCCACCAGCTCCTCGACGGTCTTCCGGCCGACGAACGCCGAGTCGGCCAGGCTGACGCCCAGGCCCTCGACGCCCTCCAGGGCGGCGCCGTGGCAGGCGATGCAGTTCCGGGCGAACAGCTCGTTCTCCTCCGCCATCGCGGCCGTGGGCCCGGCGACGCCGAGGGCGATCAGGCTGGCGACGAGGACTGCCTTGCTCATGATCAGTACACCCGCACGTCCGGAATGTTGAACAGGGACTTCCATTCCCGCGCGATCAGGAGGTCCATCAGCTCGGAGGGCTTGCCCTCCTGCTTCCTCTCCATCTCGGCGTGGAGGGTGATCAGCGCCGCGTCGACCCCGGGACCGAACAGGTAGCGGAGGTACTCCATCGGCACCCGGGGCTCGCTGTCGTCGAAGTCGCCGTCCGCGTCGAAGCGGCTCGGCAGTATCGGCGGCACGTAGTAGACGTTCGGCCCGGTGCCGAACTCCGGGTGCAGCGGCAGGGCCACCTTCCACTGGTAGACGAGCTTCGCGATCGGGCCGTCCTGGTCCTCCAGGTAGCCGACGAAGCGCAGGCGGCCCGGGCACTGGCGGGCACAGGCCGGGGCCACGCCCTGCTCCACCCGCGGGAAGCAGAAGATGCACTTCTGCGACTTGCCCTTGACGAAGTTGAAGTAGACCTTGTCGTAGGGGCAGGCCTTGTTGCACTGGCGGAAGCCCTGGCACTTGTCCTGGTCCACCAGCACGATGCCGTCCTGCTCCCGCTTGTAGATCGC
>CAZTGY010000199.1:0-3476 GCA_964613445.1 uncultured Chromatiaceae bacterium
TCGGCGTGTGCAGCAGGTAGTTGTGCAGCTTCATGGTATCGGAGGCGTCGATCTGGACCCAGGTGCAGTGCGGTCCGAAATGGCCGACGCCGCCGTCGATCCAGGCCTCCTTCTCGCGGCCTGAAGCCTTGCTCATGTCGCTCTGGGCCAGCCGTGGAGCGAACATGCGGTTGTGATAGCCCGTTCCCCAGGTGCCATCCTCCAGCGTGAAATCCTTGACCTCGTAGTCCTCGCGCACGCCGAGGAAGCCGTGGGTCGGGTGGGTAAATTCGTTGTGCGCCGGGTCGATGGTGTTCTCGATGGAGCGCTTGTAGTCGATCTTCCAGTCGGCCTGCAGCACGATGCTGCGCCAGTTCGGGTCGCCGTACTCCGGGATGTCGATGACAGGCGGGCGCTCGGCTTCCGGCAGGTCGCCGAGGAAGACCCACACGAGGCCGTACTTCTCCTCGACCGGGTAGGCGTCGATCCGGGTGCGCTCCGGGATCTTCGCGTTCGGCCCGAGCGAGGGCAGGCGTACGCAGGCGCCGTCACCGTTGAAGGTCCAGCCATGGTAGGGGCACTCTACGCAGTCGCCGCGCACGCGGCCGTCGGCCATGGCGCCCCCGCGGTGGGTACACGTGTCACTGATGCAGCGGACCTTGCCCTTGCTGTCGCGCCAGAGCGCGAAGTTATGGCCGAGCATCATCACTTTCAGAGGCCGGTCGGTGCCGAACTTGACCTCGCCGGACTGGGTGGCGATGTACCAGAAATTGATGAACATCGGTGATTTCCTCGCGTGCCACCTGGGCATTACCCGGGATTCTGGGTCAGAAACCACATGCTCCACCTTGACCTACATCAGGAACGGCGGTTGGGCGCCAGGGCGCCTGGCCCGGATGCCAGGGCTTTGCAGGGGTTATGCTGGGCGAATTCCGTAGTCCAACATCCGCCATGCGCAACCTGGTCAGGACCCTGCAGTCGTACTGGCTGGCTGATGCCAGCTTCGTTACCTTGCTGGTCATGCTCATCGCGGCAGTATTCGTGCTGCCGGTAATCATGGAGGTCAGTGATCGGGGTGTGCTGCTGTTCAACGTGCTCTTGCTGAGCGTGTTTTTCTCAGGGATCTTCTCGACGCGCAGTACGGGGTTGATGTCCGTCTCGGCGATCCTGTTCGGCATTCACCTGGCGCTGCGCATCATCCGTTTCGGGGAAAATCCGTATTCATTCTATGTCCTGGAGAATGTCTTCGGGATCGCCAATGCGCTGGTATTCATTTACATCAACCTCCGGCTCCTGTTTCGCGACCAGATCGTGAACACCTACCGGATCATCGGAGCAGTCAACGTATACCTCCTGCTGGCGCTGGTGGGCGCGCTGACCATGGAAGTCATCCACGCCGCCACCGGTGCCTCGCTGGGCGGCAATGTCGTGCTGAAGGGCACGGACTATGACTATGTCAACTTCATCTATTTCAGCCTGGCGTCACTGACTACGGTGGGCTTTGGCGACATCTACGCGGTAAGTACGCCCGCCAAGATGCTGGCCACTTTCCTGGCTGCGCTGGGCGTCCTTTTTCCTGCCATAGTCATCGCGCGGCTGGTCGGACTGGCCTCCAGCGCGCGAGGAGATCGCTGATGACGAGCCGTGCAATCGCCACCATCGTTCTGCTTTCCTGGAGCACCGGCCTGCTCGCGGAACCCTCCCTCTGCGCCACGCCGGAACAGGTGGTGAAGGTCCGGGAGGCCTACGCGACCCCGCCCGTGTCGCCCACCTTCATGGCCGCCGGCAAGCTGGGCGTGTCCGAGGCGGTCGTGCTGAGCGCGCTCCAGGGCAAGGAGGCTACCGGCACGACCGGCGCCGGTTTCGCGCCGGTGTGGGCCTCGCTGCAGGCCTGGGATGACGCGACGGTCGTCCTGCTGAAGGGCGGTAACGTGGTGGAGATCCGCGGGCGGATTCCGCCGGGCGAACCGTCCACGAAGAGCCAGTTCTTCAACCTGAAGCAGGCCGGTGCCGGGCTCGGCGGCCACTTCCGCCCGGACCTCATGGGCGCGATCTACGCCGTGGAGCTGGCCGGCGCCCAGGGCCCGCTGCGGGGCGTGACCTTCGTGGATCCCGCCGGCGAGAGCCTGTTCGGCGCGTACCTGCCCGAGGGCGCGGGCGACAAGCCGGAGCTGGTGGCCGCGTTCGCCCGCACCCGGCAGCTGATCGCGGGCCTGCCGCGGGCCTGCCCGTAGCGGGGCGCCCACACCCTGAAGCGTCGAGGTGCCTGATGGCCGCCTACCTGATATCCCCGGACAAGCTTCCCGACTACCTGCTGCGGGTGCCGACCTTTTTTCACAAGGGCGCCTGGGAAATACAGGAGCACACCGTCGGGTCCCTGCGGGTGCTCATCAGCATCACGGACCGGCGGCATCCGGTCCGGCTGCGCCGGCACGTGGTGTCCCTCGTGGACGACCCCGCGGTGGCCAGGGCCTACGAGGAGGTCCTCGTGGCCGTGGCGCGGTACGAAGGGCGCGAGGACCTGGAAATCGCCGTCCCGACCCGGCCGCCGCCCTTCACGCCTGCACTGAATGACACGCTGCATTTCCTCGTGCCCCGGCCGCCGGAGGACGTGGGCCCGCGCTCCGCGGCAGGCAACGGTCCGGACCTCCCTTTCGTGCACTTCCAGGCCGCCTGCTTCGCCACGTCCCGCGGGGACTACGATGACGAAAGGGACCGGACCTATGACAGCCGCAAGGCCGAGCAGGCGGAGCACGACCGGCAGGGCTGGGAGAAAGTGATCAGCACCGGCCTGGTGCTGGCGAAGCAATTCAAGGGGCAGCCCGCCGGGGACGATGCGGCCCAGGCTCCGTCCGGCGGCAAGCCACCGGCGGGACCGCCGGACTCCGACGGCACGCCGTAGCGTGCACGCCGGCGGTGCTCACGGCTTCGCCGTGAACCGCAGCTGCGGCAGCAGGAACAGCCAGGTGGCGATGATGAACGGCCCGGTGAGCGTCGGCAGTCCGAATGGCGTCAGCGCCATGTTCATCGCGGCCTGCACGATCACGGTGAACACCGTCCCGACCAGGGCGTACGCGACCACGCGCGGTCCCGGCTCGTAGAACACGCAACCGAGCGCGATGGCGGTCAGCACGGGGCTGAAGCCGAGCAGCCCGCCGGTGATCAGCTCGCTCTCCGCGCCCAGCAGGTGCGCGGTCACGACGGCGACTGCTGCGCCCAGCACCGCAAACACCGCGGCGGCGACCGAGTTCAGCGCCAGGCCGGCCACCAGCAGGAGCGCCGCGAGGCCGTTTCCCTTGAGGAAGACCTGCGAGACGCTATTGAGGACGCCCTGTACGAAGTCGGCTGGCCGCAGCGGGGTCGCCGCCGACGGGTCGATGGCCACGATCAGGCCGCTGATCGGCAGGGAGTCGGTCTCGAAACCGGCAAGCGCCCGGCTGGCGAGCAGAATCAGGAGGGCGACCAGCACGAAGGGCGCCGTCAACGCAGAGACGCCC
>CAZTGY010000199.1:3486-5771 GCA_964613445.1 uncultured Chromatiaceae bacterium
GAACACGTTGGTGATCGCGAGCGTGGCGATCACCGAGACGACGCCGCCGAGCGCGACGTACCCCCAGAGCAGCGGCGACGGCGCGAGGAAGGTTGGCAGGGCGAGGCCGACCAGATAGGCATTGAAGCCGAACAGTCCCGCGTGCAGTGCGTCTCTCCCGACCCGCAGCCAGTAGGCCGCGAACGTCGAGGCGACCAGCGCGATCAGGCCGCCGGCCGCCACCTCGGGGACGCCCGCGGCGTACGAGCCCCAGCAGATGGCGACGATGAA
The DNA here is from genome assembly GCA_964613445.1 of uncultured Chromatiaceae bacterium. Classification (GTDB taxonomy): domain Bacteria; phylum Pseudomonadota; class Gammaproteobacteria; order Steroidobacterales; genus SHZI01. The sequence continues at coordinate 3,757 of CAZTGY010000199.1, forward strand.
CAGCAACCCGGACGCCGGATTGTCCTGGAACATCACCTGCCCGGCACCGCGCAGGTTGACGTCCACGAAGCGCAGGACCGGGGAAGAGGCACACAGCCTTTCCCAGGCTTCAAGCAGAGTCTTCATGATCCCTCCCGACAGACACGGTTGCTTCCGTTGAACCCGCCGCGGCGAGACCGCCGCTCAGCGCCAGAAATGCGGCGGGGGAATGCCGGTGCCGGCAACTTCCTCGCGCGCGATCCCCCAGAACTCGCGCACCTTCTCCTTCACCTGCGCCGTCTCGCGCCCCAGCACCTTGTAGATGAGCCCCGCGTCGTTCGGCAGCCGGCAGGCGCCGTGGGCGATGCCCGCCGCCAGGTCCACATCGGCGCCGACCCGCGCCGCGATGCGGTCCGCCGGCTCCTTCGGGGTGAGCAGGATCACGTTGCCGAAGACGTCGAACGAGTCCATGACACCTGTCTGCCGCGCCGGATGGCGGCCAGGCTCGAACACGAGCTTCTCTGCGCACAGCAGCTCGCCGTCCGGCCGGCGCGCGGCGACGGCGAGCGAGAGAAGAGTCGCCCCGAAGCACTCGTCCGGATGGTAGTGCTTGCGCCCCGGCTGCAGGATCTCCGAGTACAGCAGGGTCGCCGTGGGCGCCACGACGACCTCCGTGTCGCTCACGAAGCGCGCCCGGCGGTGCGGGATCAACGGCTCCGGCAGGAACTCGAGGTAGGCGCCATCGCCCAGCACGAAGGACTGCGTCTGCAGCGCATAGTTGGCCTCCATCGCGTGGATCTTGGTGGCCGACTGGGTCGTGACGTGGGCGCGGGCGCCGGCACCGAGCGCGACCTCGAGCGCGAGACGGTCGCCCTGCAGCAGGCATCCCGACGACGTGATCAGGAACACGTGGGCGAGGTCCGGCATGGCCGGGTCCGAGTGCAGCGCCCGCTGGGCGAGGTAGGGCACCCGGCGGTCGAGCTCGGCGAGGATCGTCCGGCCGCCACGCCGCTCGAACCCGAGCCGCAGGAAGCCGGACTTGCCGACCGTCCCGCTCGGCATCTGCGCCGGCTCGTCCTGGAAGGCCGGGAGTTCCGTGACGTGCCGGCCGGGCCCCTCCGTCGTTGGTGGCGGGAAGCGCCCCGGCACGGGCGTCGCGCCGTCCATCACGCACGCTGCCCGGACGGCAGCCGGAGGTCGAACAGCAGGTCGCTGCAGACGTGGCCAACGAGCTCCGGGATGCCCTCGCCGGTCTTGCAGTTGGTGAACACGAAGGGCTTGTCGCCGCGCATCATCTTCGAGTCGCGCGCCATCACCTCGAGGCTTGCGCCAACGTGCGGCGCGAGATCGGTCTTGTTGATGACCAGGATGTCCGATTGCGTGATGCCGGGCCCGTTCTTGCGTGGGATCTTGTCGCCCGCGGCGACATCGATGACGTAGATGAAGAAGTCGACGAGAGCCGGCGAGAACGTCAGGGTCAGGTTGTCGCCCCCGCTCTCGATCAGCACGACGTCGCCGTCCGGAAAGCGCGCCTCCATGTCCTCGACCGCGGCGAGGTTCATGCTCGGGTCCTCGCGTACCGCAGTGTGGGGGCAGGCGCCGGTCTCGACCCCGAGGATGCGCTCCTCGAGCAGGATGCCCTTCAGGGTGCGCTGCACGTGCTTGGCGTCTTCGGTCGTCACCACGTCATTGGTGATGATGAGCACCTTGATGCCGAGCTCGAGCAGCCTCGGGGTGATGGCCTCGACGATTGCGGTCTTGCCAGACCCGACAGGCCCCCCGACCCCGATTCGCGTGACTTTCTTCATCAGTTCATGAACAGGCGCACGTGCGCCTTGACGTGGACCGCGGCCAGGATCTCCGCCAGCGGCGCGTAGCCGGCCATGTCGGCCAGGCTGGCGGCGGCCGCGGTGTCGAAGGCGGCGGCGACTTCCGTGTTGAGCTGATAGAGCATGCGCTGGGTGTCCACGTGGCTGACCGTCATGAGGCGGAGCGCGGCTCCAAGGATCATCGTCGCGACGCCATTCTGGTGAACG
>CAZTGY010000200.1:0-5733 GCA_964613445.1 uncultured Chromatiaceae bacterium
AACAGGTACCCGGTCGCGCCTGAAGGCGCTCCTACTTCTTTTTCGCGTCGATGTGCTTCCTGAACTCCCCGAAGCTCGAGGTCATCACCGGCCCCGACCACTCCTTCGGAGCCTCCAGGTACTTCGGGAAATTCTTCACCGTGTGGTCGAGGATGTAGCGGGGGATGTCGTCCACGCCGTTCATCAGCTTCATGCTGTGGCTGTGGAACACCATGGTGCCCGGGCTCGCGCCCATCTCCATGAAGGGCAGCCAGCCTGCCACCCGGCTCCAGGACATGACGCAGGAGGCGGAGGTGACCGACCGGTCCAGGATCTCGCTCTTCCTTCCCTTGATGCCCCAGAGCTCCGCGTGCTGGTCCTTGTCACCGCTGGAATAGAGCGGGTACTCGGAGCGGGTGAGCTCGGCAGGCTTGAAGATGAAGAAGTTCCACTGGAACACCACGTCGTCGCCGGCTGACACGTAGGGGTAGGGCGGCGACAGTATCCGGCTGCCCTGCCGGGCGAACACGCCGTTCACCGGGTCGTTGGCGACGTGCACGACCTCCACCTCCCGGCCGCCCAGGAAAGGGTTCTTCCAGGTCTCGAGGATCGCGCCGGTGTCCGGGTCCAGGTAGTAGAGGACCTCCCGGCTGTAGATCCTGAACCCCTCCGGCACCTCCTCGATGCGGGAGGCGCCGATCCCGAAGGTCCTGAAGCAGAGATGGTTCTTCTCCTGGGGGACCATCGCCCAGGCCACGCCCGGGAACGCGAACAGGCAGTCCTTCCCGGCCAGGTCGGCGCGCAGCTTCAGCATGGCCCGGAAGTTGGTTTCCGGATCGTCCAGGTCGAGGCGCGGGTCCGCCGGGATGGTCATGACGCTCGTGTTCGTCATGCGGAAGCGGCTCTCGTCGAGCGACAGCCTGCGGGGCGCGGCTCCCGCATGGCCGGTGGCACCGAGCGCCGCCAGGCCGGTGCCGGCGGCGAGCAGGTCACGGCGGGAGACGGCGGGGGTCTTCTTCGCGGGCATGGCGGGCTTTCCTTCTCACAAGGTCCGTAGGAGCGGCTTCAGCCGCGATCGCTGTCGCGGCTGAAGCCGCTCATACGGAATATAGCTCTTGTGGCCTAATGGCCAGCCATGCCCGACGCTCCCAGCCAGATCCCCCGCAAGCCCGCCGTCCGCGACGGCCTCGAGCCGAACGCCGACTTCGACCGGGCCCTCGCCCTCATCGAGGGCGGCGACCAGCACGTCTTCATCACCGGCCGGGCGGGCACGGGCAAGACCACGCTCCTGCACCTGCTCCGGGACGAGACCCCGCGCAACGTCGCCGTGGTGGCGCCCACCGGCCTCGCCGCGATCAGCGTCGGCGGCCAGACGATTCACTCCTTCTTCCGGTTGCCGCCGCGCTTCGTGGACACCCGGGAGCTCCGGGCCATGCGCCACACCAGCGTCATGAAGGCGCTGGACCTGCTGATCATCGACGAGGTCTCCATGGTCCGGGCCGACCTCATGGACGGCATCGACCAGGCGCTGCGCCTGAACCGGCGGAGCGACGAGCCCTTCGGTGGCGTGCAGCTCGCCATGTTCGGCGACCTCTGGCAGCTGCCGCCCGTGGTGCGCGAGCCGGAGCTGAAGGAGTACTTCGACGAGACCTACGGCGGGCCGTACTTCTTCCAGGCGCTGGTCTGGCGCGAGTGCGCGGGCCGCTCGGTGGACCTTGCGAAGATCTACCGGCAGAAGGACGACGCGGAGTTCCGCCGCATCCTCCAGCACATCCGGGACGGCGAGCCGGGCGAGGAAGTCCTGCAGGCGCTCAACGAGCGCGTGATCCCGAAGGCGCGCCTCACCGACCCCGACAGCCACATCGTGCTCACCGCCACTAACGATGCCGCCTTCCGGGAGAATACCCGGCGCCTGATGGCACTGCCCGGCAAGGCCAAGGTCTACGCGGCCGAGGTCAGCGGCAAGTTCGACACGGCCGCGTTCCCCACCGAGCCCGCCCTGACCCTGAAGGTCGGTGCCAAGGTGATGTTCCTGAAGAACGACCCGGACCGCCGCTGGATCAACGGCTCCTGGGGCATCGTGACTGCGCTTGGGGACGATGGTCCCACCGTGCAGCTCGAGGACGGCCCTGATCGGGGTGGGGAGCACGAGGTCAGCCGCACCGCCTGGGAAAACCTGGTCTACCAGTACGACCGGACGGCGAAGCAGATCACCCGCGAGCAGGTCGGCGCCTACAAGCAGCTGCCGCTGCGGCTCGGCTGGGCCATCACGATCCACAAGAGCCAGGGCCAGACCTTCGACCGGGTGTACATCGACCTGGGCCGGGGCGCCTTCAGCCACGGGCAGACCTATGTGGCGCTGTCCCGCTGTCGCACCCTGGGAGGCCTGGCGCTGGCCCATCCGGTGCGCCCGGAAGACGTGATCCTGGACGAGCAGATCGGCGACTACCGCCGCGTCTTCCCCCCCGCCCCGTAGGAGCGCCTTCCGGCGCGACCCCGATACCGGGTCGCGCCTGAAGGCGCTCCTACTCGGCGCGGACGGCGTCCACGCGGATCCGGAGGCGCTGGCGGACGTCCTCGGTCACGGTCCCCACGCCTGCGTTCATGCTGGCCCGCTCGCCGGGCTGCAGCGTCCTGTTCACCCGGATCTGCCGGCCTTCCTGGGCGATGCGCCCATTGGCATCCAGGAGCACGGGCGTCAGCAGGATCTGGCTGACCGGGAACGGCGCCCGGTTCTCCACCACCGCCAGGATCTGTCCCCGGGAGTCGAGCTTAAGCCCGCTGGCGAGGTACTTCGTGCCGTTCTCGGCGAAGTTCAGGCGCGCGTATTCCACGGCCGCCTGCTGGCCCAGCTCGCTCTTCGAGCTGGCGGCGCCCTTGAACAGCTCCATGGCCCGCTGACGGTTCCCCGCTTCCTTCGCGATCGAGCCCAGGTAGTAGAGGGCGGGGGCGGTGGGCAGGAGCTTCGCGCTGCGGGTCAGTTCCGCCTCGCCCCGGTCGCCGGTGCGGAGCTTGTACCGGGCCGTGCCGGCGCCCAGGTGGGAGGCGAAGTAGCCGTCGTCCAGGGCGATCGACTTCTCGTAGAACGCCAGGGCCGCCTTCGGGTCCTTCTGCGCGAGGGCAAGATCCCCCTGAAGTTGCGGAAAGCGCGCTTCCTTTGGTGCCAGGCGGGCCGCCTCGCCCGCGAGCTTCTGCGCGCCGGCAAGGTCATCCTTCCGCGCGAGCGCCAGCGCCTGGTCCGCCTTGTCGTAGGCCGGCTTCATGGCGAGCAGCGGGGCGATGCGGCCCGCGTAGCGCTCGCTGCCGAGATCACCGCCCGGATTGCCGAGCTCGGCAAGGGTGGCCTGGTTGCGGGCCACCCGCTCCGGTGACGGGGGGTGGCTGGCAAACAGGCCCTCGAGCCAGTTGCTGTTCTTCCCGTCCGACGACGAGAGCTTCACGAACTTCTCCTGCAGGGTCACGGCGCCCCGCGGGTCGTAGCCCGCCCGCTGCATGTAACGCATGCCGTAGAGGTCGCTTTCCAGTTCGGCATCCCGGCCGTACTTCGTGCTGACCAGCTGGGAGCCAACTCCCGCGCCGAGGACCATCAGGTTGCCGGCAGTGGCATCCATGTCGCTCATGGCCACGCCGATCTGGGCGGCGACCATGCCCACCTGGAGCAACGTGCCGCGCTCCTGGGCCTTGGCGCCGTGGCGCGCGGCGGCATGGACGATCTCGTGGCCCAGCACGGCGGCGAGTTCCGCCTCGTTGTCGAGCTCGGTGAGCAGCCCGCGGTTGATCGCGATCTTGCCGCCGGGAAGCGCCCAGGCGTTGGGCACGGAGCTGTTCAGTACCGTGAATTCATAGGGCAGCGGACGGTCCGACACCGCGGCCAGCTTCTGGCCCACGTCGTTCACGTAGGCGGTGAGTTCCGGCAGCACCCGGAGATCCCCGCCCTGGCTCTGGCGGGTCGGCGCGTACTCCTTCGCCCCGATCTGCAGCTCCTGGGACTCGGAGACGAACTGGATCTCCTTCTTGCCGGTGACCGGGTTCGTGCCGCAGGCGGTCAGCGCCAGGCAGAGAGTGGCGACAACAGTCAGTCGACGGCCCGCGACACGCATCGCCAGATTCTAGTTCCGGGTGACGGGAATAAGAACCTCGTTGCGACGGAACGGCCCCGGGACGAAGGGTGCGTCGTACTGCGCCGCGATGGGTTCCCCGGCAGCGGCCAGATTGCGCTGCACCAGTTCTGCCCGCAGGGACTTCTCATGCTTGCGATGCATTTCTTCCGACGACCGGCCGGGGTAGGTCATGGCGGCCACCAGCCGGGCCGGCACCGCCACGATGCGCACCGCCGGGTCCAGCGGCTCCGGCACCGTTTCACGCGTGTACTCTGCCGGCACGATGAACGCCACCCGGTAGCCGCCCGAGGCCCCGGCCTGCTGGATCACAGGCGCCGTCATGGCGATTTTCTCGCCATCTGCGGGGGAGCGATCTGCCGTCTGCACCAGCGGGGCCGTCGTGGCGATCCCGGTCCGGGTCCGGTTGTTGCCGGTGATGTAGCGGAACAGCCGGCCAAATGCGCTGTTTCCGGCGTCCTCGAAGTCCGCGCCGGTCACCAGGGTCTCGGCGGCCAGGATGGCCGGGTACTGGCGCAGTTCGAACGGGCCGTCCTTCTCCAGCAGCTGGTAATCGGGCTCCTCGGTGGCGCTGGCGGGCATCGCCGGCGCGAGCAGGCTGGCGAGCAGCGGGAGGACGAAAGCCGGTCGCGGCCACGGCATGGCAGGCTCTCCAGGGTGTGGCGAGGGATTCGCGGCAGGTTTGACCGCGGATTCTTCCTGTCTCACAGTGGCCGCCCCGTCATGCGAAGGAAAAGGCCCATGCGTCCTGCTCGTCGCTGCATTGCGCCGCTGGCGCTTGCCGCGGTTCTGGCCATCCCGTCCGCCCTGGCCGCCGGCCCGGGCGACGACCTGGACCAGCTGACCCCCGACCAGGCCCGGGTGGCCCGGGAGATGCTGGCCTTCATGGACGGAATCGAGGCCCGCTTCTGGCAGAAGGTCGATGGCCTGAACGGCGTGAAGCCCGGCAGGGCCGTCACCGAGAGCCTGGTGATGGACCCGCCGAAGAACGGTCACTACGAGGTCCGGGTGCACCGGGGGAAGGTGGTCGAGAAGGCCGGCGTGATGACCGTGAACACCCAGCTCGAGAAGCGGCCCTTCATCATCGGCGGCAAGTGGAACCGCTTCATCGAGGTGGCGGTGCACCCGAAGACACCGCTCATGGGCATGCTGCACGCGACGTTCTCCGTGCAGGTCTCGAACAAGGGCGAGGGGAACATCGGCGCCACGATGGACATGATGAAGGCCGCCCAGTCGCCCGAGGACCTGGCGCTCTTCGACGAGCGCATCACCGCCGTGTTCGCGAAGCACGGCATGGACCGGGAGAAGTACCGGGGCAAGGGCTGCGCCCAGAAGCGTGAAGGCCCCTGGAAGTATTACCGCCCCGGCACCTGCACCGGCGTCAGCATGTACGGCCCCGACATGCTGGCTGACGAGAAGCATTTCGCGCTGGTATCCGAGCTCTACGGCACGGTGGTGGATACCTACTTTGAATTGCTCGACAAGCGCCGCCGCCAGCATTACGGGGCGGAAGAGCTGGCGGCCCAGGACGCCATGCGCCGGGGCTGGCTGGAAGACCAGCTGTTCTGGGACGTGCTGGCGAAGAACTTCGTGCCCTACGAGGCCTGGGCAGCCGTGAACGCGCCGCCGGTCGTGA
>CAZTGY010000201.1:0-5729 GCA_964613445.1 uncultured Chromatiaceae bacterium
CCACCCGCTCGAGCACGCTGACGGCCTCGGCGTACTGCCCGACCCGGTAATGGGCCCAGCCCAGGGTGTCGAGCATGGCGGGATTTTCCGTCTTGCTCAGCCCCTTGGCCAGTTCCAGCGCACGGGCATGGCTCGCCTTGTCGGTGCGGCGGTCCAGCAGCAGGGCCGCCAGGTTGTTGATCCCCGGCTCGTAGGTCGGCTGGGCCTTCACCACCGCCTCGTACAGCTGCATGGCCTCGTCGAACTTGCCGGCCTGCTCGTACTCCGACGCCATCAGCATGGACAGCTCGGTGTTGCCCGGATTGGCCTTCAGCCCCCGCTGGTAGACCGCGATGCGCGCGTCCCGGTCCTTCTTCGCGCTGGCGAGGGAGGCCCAGGCGATGACCGAGTCCGGCTTGTCCTTCAGCACGTCCTCCAGGTACTGCTCGGCCTTGGCCTCGTCGCCCGAACTGCCGTAGATGCCGCCGAGCAGGAACTTGGCGAACAACTGGTTCTGGTCGTTGTTCAGCTGCTGGCTCAGGAAGCCGATCGCCTCGTCCTTCTTGCCCGCGGCCAGCAGCGAGCGCACCAGCCCCTCCAGGGGCAGCGGGTCGCCGGCCCGGGCGTTCACGGACTTCTTGAAGGCGTCGGCCGCTCCGACGTAGTCGTTCTGCTGGGCCAGCACGCGGCCCAGGGAGAAGTCGCCCACGCCCGTCTGGTTGGTGAGGGCCTGCATGCGCCGCGCCTCCTCCTCGGCCTTCTTGGGCTGCCCCTGCGCCATCAGGACTTCCACGAGGCGGCCCGAGGCCACCAGGTCGTCAGGCTGCTTGGCCAGGCGCTTGCGCAACAGGGCCTCGGCCTCGGCGTACTCCTTGTTGCCGGCATAGAGCACCGCCAGCTGCTGCAGGCCGTCGGGCGAGTCGGGGGCCACCTCCAGCAGGCGGCGGTAGGTGTCCTTCGCGAGCGCCAGCTCGTTCTGGCGGACGTAAGCCTGGGCCAGCAGCAGCAGGGCCCGGTCGTTGCTGGGCTCCTTGCGCAGCACGAGGCGCAGGTCGGCGATCGCATCGTCGAACTTGTTCTCGGTGAAGCGCAGCCCGGAGCGCAGCAGGAGGGCACTGGGCTCGTCGGGTGCATCGGCCAGGATCTTGTCGATCCCGGCGCGCGCATCCTCGGTCTTGCCGGCACGGATATCGAGCGCCGCGACGCGATTGCGGGCCGCCAGCCCCTCGACGCTCTTCGGGTCGCGCTCGCCGAGGGCGGCGTAGGCCTTCCGTGCCTCGTCCGGCCGCTCGGTGGTCTCGTAAAGCTGGCCCAGGGCGAGGCGCAGCTTGCCCGCATCCGGGTTCTGCTCGATGAAGGTCTTCAGTGCCGCCTCGGCCTTCTCCCGGTTGCCCTGGCCTGCCAGGAACTGCACGTACCCCAGCTGCGTGTCGGCATTCTTGGGGTCCAGTTCCGTGACCTTGCGCAGGAGCGCGTCGGCCTCCTCGATCCGCCCCTGGCTCGCATAGAACTGGGCCAGCTGGAACTGGTAGCCCCGCTCTTCCGGGAAGTCCTTGGACAGCGCCTGCAGGCCGGTCTCCACCTCGTTCAGGCGCTTGCCCTGGGACAGCATGATCACCTTGAGCTCGCGCAGCTGGCGGGTCTTGTCGGCGGGCAGGCGCCCGATGGCGACATCCAGCGTGGCAATGCCCTTGTCGAGGTCCTCGATGGCGTCCGAGGCCGCCTTCAGGAGGATCGCTTCGGTGTTGTCAGGATCCAGCGCGAGCGCGCTGTCGACCTCGGCCACGCCGCCTTCCCGGTCACCCTTCTGGATGAGCACGCGGGCGTGGAGGAGGTGAACCCGGGCATCCTTGGGGGCCAGCTTCATCAGTTCGTCGGACTGCTTGGCGGCCTCGTCCCAGGCCTGGCCCAGGAAATACAGCGTGCCGAGCTTCAGGCGGGCCTCCACGTTGCCGGGATCCTCGTCCACGACGACCAGCAGATGACCGAACATCTGCTGGTACTCCTTCTGCTTCTCGGCGATCTCGGCGAGCAGGAAGCGGGCCTTGGCGTTTTTCGGCTCGACCTGGGCGGCGTTCTGCGCCTCCAGGCGGGCCTTCACGTAATCGCCGGCGTCATAGAACTCCTGCGCCTTCACCAGGTAATCGGCGGCGCGCTGCTCCGGCGACCCGCAGCCGATGAGCAGCAGCGTGGTCGCGAGCAGGAGGACTGGCGTTCTGGCGTGCATGGCGATGTTCCTTCAGGTCACGTTGCGTAGTGTAGGAGCGGCTTCAGCCGCGATCCAACTTTTTCCCGGTCGCGTTTTTCCCGGTCGCGGCTGACGCCGCTCCTACAGGTGCTTCTTCAGGCTGGCGACGCAGCGGGCGGCCGCGCGGCCGTCCCAGAGGTCCGGCCGCCGGCCGTGGGGCCATTCCCCGCGCACGGCCTTGCCGGCCTCGGCCACCAGGTTCTCCGGCTTCACGAGGCGGTTCGTGCCCTCCGTCACCGTGACGGGACGCTCGGTGTTCGCCCGGAGGGTGAGGCAGGGAATGTCCAGGTAGGTGGTCTCCTCCTGCACGCCGCCGGAATCAGTGATGCACAGCGCGGAGTGACTGACCAGGTTCATGAACTGCACGTAGCCCACGGGCTCGCAGAGCTGGATGCCGGCGGCTGCCTCGAGTCGCCCGAGCAGGCCGAACTCCGCCAGCTTCTTCCGGGTGCGCGGGTGGACGGGGAATACCAGGGGCACGTCCTGCGCCACCCGCATCAGGGCCTCCACCAGCACCCCGAGGGCGGACGGGTCATCCACGTTGGACGGCCGGTGGAGGGTCACCACGCCGTAGCGCCGGGGCGCAAGGCCCAGCTGGCGGAAGGTGCCGTCCGCCTCGATGCGCTCCCGCTGCAACTCGTAGGAGTCGAGCATGATGTTGCCGACGCGCTCGATGCGCCCGGCCGGAATGCCCTCGTTCCGCAGGTTCTCATCGCCATCCGGGGACGGCGTCCAGAGCAGGTCCGCGAGCACGTCGGTCACGAGCCGGTTGATCTCTTCCGGCATGGCGCGGTCGAAGCTGCGCAGGCCCGCCTCCAGGTGCACCGTGCGCAGGCCCAGCTTGGCGCAGACGAGGGCCACCGCGGCGGTCGAGTTCACGTCGCCGACCACGATCGTGTAAGCCGGCTGCTCGGCGATCGCGACGGGCTCGTAGGCCATCATCACCCGCGCCGTCTGCTCGGCATGGCTGCCGCTGCCCACGCCGAGGTGGTGGTGCGGCTCGGGCAGTCCCAGGTCGCGGAAGAAGGCGTCGGACATGTTGGCGTCGTAGTGCTGCCCGGTGTGCACGAGCCGGGCATCGAAGGTGCCGTCGGCCACCAGGGCGTGCCACAGGGGCGCCACCTTCATGAAGTTGGGCCTGGCGGCGGCGATGATGTGGACGACCGGACGCGCCATCAGCGGGTCGCCGTGCCGGCGGCGGCGCTGGCGAGCCCGAGTGCGTCGTCGGCGCGGGGGACGGCATCGGCGCCGGGCAGGTAGTAGGCCAGCTTGGGATCGATGTCACGCACGAAGGCTTCCAGCCGCGCATCACCGTCCTCGATGCCCTCCCCGCTGCCGATGGGCGTCGTTACGCGCACCAGGGCGCCGTCGGTCCGGTTCAGCGTCAGGCCGTCCTGGAAGATGTACCACTTCACCAGGTACTCGCTGGTCAGGTTCCGCCCCCGCTGCGCGAACCAGTAATAGACGAGCTGGCGCTCCTCGCCCATGGCGATCTCGACCCGGTTTACCCGGAGCGGGCCGCCTTCCGGCCCGACTCCCTCGATCTCGTGGGTCGCCAGCGTCTTGATGCGCCAGCCGCCGCCAGGCAGGCAGGCCTGGGGCGAGTGCACGGCGGCGCCCTTGGTCTGGTTGTCATAGTAGGCAATCCAGAGGCCCACGGGGACCGGGTCCGATGGCCGCCTGAAGCCGGCCATCAGGTAGTCCGACATCTTGAGCTCGTCCAGGAAGACCTGCTCCACGGCTTCCTCCCGGCCGTCCCAGCCCGCGAAGCTGAGCGGCAGCGTCGCGAGCGAGGCCCGCTCGGGGACGACCAGCGGCTGTCGCGTGATGGTGAGCGAAGCCGCCGCGGCCACCACCAGCAGGACGGCGGCGAGCATGGCCGGCTTCGTGGGCGTCAACCGGCTGACGAGCTGACCGAGGTCGCCGAGCTCCGGTATGTCGAGGCCGAAGATCTCGAGGAACGGCCTCTTCTCCATCCGCGCGAAGATCCAGATGATGACGAACAGCACGCCGACGCAGGCCATGAAGATCACCCAGCCCTCGAAGTCGTGCAGGAAGCCCTCGGCCTGCTCGATGCCGTAGAAGTTCACGAGGATGCCGATGACCCCGATCCGGAAGCTGTTCATGAGGATCGTCAGGGGGATGGTCGCCAGGAACAGGATCGCCTGCTGCCACCAGCGGCCGCGGAAGAGCACGGCGCACAGGAAGCCGAAGCTCATGAGGGGAAACAGGTAGCGCATGCCGCTGCAGGCCTCCGCAACCTGCAACTGGTAGCTGCCCAGGTCTATCACGTTGCCTTCCAGGAACACGGACAGGCCCGCCGCCCGGATGACGGCCACGCCAATCTGGGACGACAGGAGCTGCAGGCCGGCCGTGAGCTTCTGGGTCAGGAAGTCAGGCAGGGGAACCATGAAGGCCAGGTAGAGCAGCGGGACCCACATGAGCCGGATGGCCCGGGTGCCGCCCGCGGCGTAGACCAGGGCCCACAGGGCAAGGACGAAAGCGTACTGGGTGAGCGCAAAGATCGAGCTCCGGTCACCGACGAACAGCAATCCCAGGCTGGCCAGCAGCAGGACCATGCCGAGCCAGGAGCCCTCGAGCGTGGCGGAGCTTATGGTGCGCGCCCGCAGCCAGACGAGGTAGATCGCCACCAGCGGGATCATGAAGCCGTGGTTGTACTCGGGCTCGTGCCACATGGAGTACATGTTCACGAGGCCGTCCCGGAAGAGCACGCCGAGTGCGACGCCGACGATGGCGACGAGCGCCACGACGGCCAGGCCATTGCCCTTGACGCCGTCGCTCGCCGTCGATTGACTCGCTGAAGTACCGGTGCTGCTCATCTTTTTCCTCTGGAGCTACCCGCCGGGGCCCCGCCACGGAGCCCGCGCCGCGTGAGCGCGGCTTGGCAATTGTTCATTAAAGTCTGACAGGGAGCGCTGCCGCGGCGAATAGAGCGGCGCACGGAATTGCGTTACCGATTATTCACGTTCCCGGCCCGGGTGTGACGGGTATCCCGGCGCGTACTGTAAAAAGCCGGGGCGGAAACGCCCATCTTGCGACGCACAAGAAAAGCGGTAGGATGGTCGCCCATTGCTCGCCACCCCTGGACGGACCATGAACCTGAACGGCAAGACCATCGTGATCACCGGCGCTGCCCGCGGCCTCGGGGCCGCCATGGCGAAGCGCCTCGCCGTGCACCGGCCCGTGCTGGCGCTCGTCGACCTGAAGGCCGACGACCTGAAGGCCGCGGCGGCCGCCTGCGAGCAACTGGGCGCGACGGTGCATTGCTTTGGCGCCAACGTGGCGAAGGAAGCCGACGTCATCGCCCTCTTCGACCAGATCGTCGCGACGTGCGGCGCCGTGCACGCCCTCGTCAACAATGCGGGCATCACCCGCGACGCGCTGCTGATCAAGTACAAGGATGGCAAGGTCGAGTCGAAGATGAGCCTCGACCAGTGGCAGGCGGTGATGGACGTGAACCTCACCGGCGTGTTCCTGTGCG
>CAZTGY010000202.1:0-5728 GCA_964613445.1 uncultured Chromatiaceae bacterium
ACTTCGGCGGCAAGGGCTCCGAGACCCACAAGGCCGCCGTCACCGGCGACACCGTTGGCGACCCCTACAAGGACACCGCCGGCCCGGCCATCAACCCGCTGATCAAGATCATCAACATCGTCGCGCTGCTGCTGGTGCCGCTGCTGTAGGAGCGGCGACCACCACGACCCGGGTTGCGGCGGCACGCCGTGGCCCGGGGCGGACTGGTACGCATCCCTCCCGGCCGCCGTGATGACACGGTGGGCGTCGGGAGGGAGCCCGCGCCGCGGCGCGCCGGGCCACTTCGTTTGCCTTGACATGTACATCGTGGCGATCAAACATGTACATGTGGGCGACGATAATAAGAAGGTTCGCTGGACCATCGCAAGTGCGCGGCAGAACCTGTCGAAACTTGTAGACCTGGCCGCGCGCGAGCCGCAGCCCATCTATCGCCGCGACACCTTGGTCGCCCGCGTCCTCGGCGCCGATCCTGGGCCTGCTCCCGCCGCGAGGCCCTCCGCTCGCTCACTGCTCGAGGAACTCAAGCGCGCCTGCGTCGAGGAAAAGTACGACCTTCCGACGTCACCCCGGGTCGGCCGTCCCAACGCGTTCGTCGAAGGTCGAGCGCAGCGATCCGGAAGAAAGCGCCGCAAGGCTCCCCCGTCGCGATGACTTACCTGGTCGACACCAACGTCCTCAGCGAGATCACCCGCCGCGCACCGTCAGACCGGGTAGTGGCGTGGCTCTCGGAGGTGGAAACCGTGTCGGTCAGTGTGATTTCCCTCGAGGAGGTCTACTTCGGGCTGGCCCTCCGGCCGAACGCCAGGATCCAGCGCATCTTCGAGCGCTATCTTGAGACCTACTGCAGAGTTCTCGATGTGACCGGCGCGATTGCGAAGCATGCCGGCCTGCTCCGGGGCCAACTCGGTCGACGAGGAGCCGTCCGGGCTCAGCCGGACATGCTGATTGCTGCCACGGCAGCCGCCCACGGCCTGACGCTTGCGACGCGTAACGTGCGGGACTTTGCCGGTTGCAGCGTCGCGTTACACGATCCCTTCGGTACGGCGTAGTTCACCACCCGCCCCCGCACTGCTCGCCGGTCTGGATCTCGAACCCGCTGGTCACCGAATGGGTCAAGAGGCGCTCGCTGGAGGGCGCGATCAATGCGGCGGTCAGACTCTGGCAAGAGTCAGGCATGGCGGGTGGCCACGTCGTCGCCCGTGAACCGGGGCCGCCGGCGAGTGATTTCCTCGCGCAGGAAGGCATAGACGCTGGCCACGCGCGCCACCTCCCGCAGTTCCGGGTGCGTCAGGATCCACAGGTCAGTCTGCAGCTCGTCGATCACCGGCCCGAGGCGCACCAGGCCACCGAGGTATGCCGCCCCGACGCAGGTCATCACGCCGGCCCCCACGCCGTCCCTGACGGCCAGGGCCATGCCCAGCGTTGAATTCACCCGCAGGACGATCCGGTCGGGGCCGGCGTGGGCGTCCAGGTAGCGCTGGTATGCCGAGACCAGGTGGCCCGTGTAGGTGTCGTCGAGCCCGACCCAGGGCAGCTCCGCCAGGTCGGCCGGGTCCAGCCTGCGCCGCTTGCCCCGGGGCAGGAGGCCCGCCGCCGCGTAGGGGGCGTGGGCGAGGGGGGCCAGCCGGTGGCCGATCAGGTTCTCCGGCGGGCTCGTGGTCGGCCGGATCGCGATGTCCGCGTCGCGCTTGGAGATGTTGAACACCCGGTTATCCAGTTTCAGCTCCACGCGGATCTTGGGATGGACCTTGTGCAGCGCCCCGATGAGCGGCGCCACGACGAAGGCGCCGGTGGAGTCCGGCGCCGTGATCCGCACCACCCCGCTCAACTCCTTGTCCTGGCGCCAGACGCGGCGCTCGAGGGCCCCGATCTCCTGCTGGATGCGCTCGGCCTGGCGCACGATTTCGAGGCCGGGAGCGGTGGCCACGTAGCCCTTGCGGGTCCGGTCGAACAGGCGGACACCGAGCTGCATCTCCAGGGCCTTCAGGCGGCGGAAGACCGTGACATTGCTGACCCCCAGTTGCCCGGCCGCGGTGGCCACGGAGCTGTTGGCGTGCACGGCCAGTACGTAACGGAGATCGTCCCATTGCATGCCACAAATCATGCCACGAGCCGCCGTTGCAAATATGTGCGTACCGTTTACACGGCTGTCCATTCCACCGCCGCGGGCCCCCGCCTAGGATCTGCCCATCTTCACCAGCACGCGCAGATGCGCAGGAGGAAGTCATGAACAAGCAGATCATCGGCGGCAACCGGGCCACCAGCCTCGCGGCGGTGGCGATGCTTGCGTCACTGGGCATGAGCCCGGCGGTGACGTTTTCCGCGGAGCCCGCCAGCGTCGCGGTGGACTCGAGCGGTGTGAACCTGGCGTCCGGGGAAGGCATGGCCGCCCTCTACGCCGACCTGCGCCGGGCTGCGGAGTCCGTGTGCGGCCTCCGGGAGGCCCACGGCTATGCGCCCCGGCGCCAGGCCCGGCGCTGCGTGGAGGCCACGCTCGAAGCGGTGGTGGCGGAGGTCGGCGCGCGCCGCCTGACCACCCACCACCATGCGGCCGCCCGCCTGGTCCGCCGTTCGCCGGAGGACGCCCCATTGGCGGCTGCCGTGGCCGCGGGCCGCTGACGGTTCCTACATCAGCACCCGTACGGCGCGCAGGCGCGAGAAATCGCGGTCGTGCGTCACCAGTGCATCGGCATTGATGGCGATGGCACTCGCTGCCTGCACGGCATCCGGCAGCCTGAGGGCCAGGGAGGCCCTCAGCCGGGCGGCGCTGGTGGCAATGTCCACCGTCAGTTCAACGACATTCCACGACTCAAGTATGGCCCGATAGCGCCCCGCCAGCGCCTCATCACCCACCCGCAGCGGGCCAGTCAGGACCTCCAGCAGGGCGGTGGTGGTAACGGCGAGCCGGAACCGGCCGGCCGCGTGACCGGCAAACAGCGGCCTGAAGCGCGCTGCCAGCCGGGGATGGCGCTCCAGGAAATAGACAATGGGTGCCGAATCCATCAGCAACAGGGCACCCTCCGGCAAGTCGCTGGTGTCTAGCGGCTCCACTCGTCACGCAGCTTTCGGAGTGTGACGCGGCTGTCCTGGCCCCACATCCGGCGGCCCGACCCTTCCAGCGGCAGCAGGGACTGCTGTCGCCCCCCGGCCTCCCAGGCCGACAGGGGCACCAGAGCCGCCACCGGTTTGCCATGCCGGCTGATGATGGTGGTCTTGCCACCCTCGGCGTCAGCAATCAGTCCCGGCAATTCCCGGCGCGCGTCTTCAGAACCCCTGTACTGCACCTTGCTCATCGGGCGGCTTTCCCCAAACCGTACAGACTGTACAGCCTAGGCGAGGCCAGCCGTCCCGTCCAGTGAACCGGCGGCAATTGTGACGCCGTGCCGGGGACCAGTCTTCCGCACTTTCCAGCGGAAACGCAGGGAAACCGCGGGTGGGATCACGCCCGGACCGGCGCGCCCGACCCCGCTACGGAAACGCCATTGGCCGTAATCCCGTCGACATATTCCGGGTCTCGAGACACCCGAGGATCCGGCCAATCGCCGCTCCAGCCCTTCCAGCAGAGCAATACGACCAAGCCGGCAACGACGCACGCCAATCCAAAGTATGAGCCGCGTGACTACTCATTCGGTACGGGCTTCATCAGGGACATGGCCTTCAGCTGGTTCGCGATCTTCCGTCGCTGCACCGGATCGCGCGTGGCCTCGGCCGCCCGCTTCAGCATCGCGAGTGATTTTTCGTACTGATCACTCTCAAAGTACGTCCTGGACAACGCGTAGCTCACGTATTCGCTCTGGGGGTAGTGCGCCTGGGCCCGCTCAAGAGCCGCTGTCCATTTCGCAGTCTCGTCTACGGACGGGTCCTTCGTCATGAGTACCACGTCAACGAGCGACTGGTAATCGCCGGGGTTTGCCTCGATAGCGCGAACGTAGCACTGCCTCGCGTCGGCGAGGTACTTCTCGGACGCTGCCTCGTCATCCGACTTGGCAGCCCGTGCAGCGTAGTACTCGCCGCACAGGCGAAGAGCCTCGGCGTCGTTGACCTCGGGCTGCGATGCGGTCGCCATCGCAGCGTCCGCCTCAGCCGCGCTGCCGGTGCGGTCCAACGCCGTCGCGAGACCCGCCAAAGACGCCTTGTCATCGGGGGCGAGCTCGAGGACTCGGCGCAGCAGCGGAATGACGCGACCGGCATCCTCGGGGCGGCTGCGCAGCGTCGCCAATGCGATCTCGCGCAAGGCTTTGCTCTCGCCCATCGGCACGGCCGCGACCATAACGTTCTCGACTTTCTCAGGTGCGGGGATGGGGATAACCCGGAACTTTTGCTTGCGGTAGTAGGCCTGCAGCTCTGCATCGAGGGCCTCAGGTGTCGCGCCGAAAGCCGCCTGAGTTGCAGAAGCCGGGTCAGCGCCGTTGACCATCATGCTCAGGAGCCGATTGATGCCGTCGCGGCGCTGTGGGCTGTCTACGAGCAGGTAGTGCATGAAGAGCCACGACTCACCGTAGAACTGGGACTGGCCGGAGTGATTCAGGTACTCGGGTGACGAGTTGTCGACCACCAGCAGGCGGGACATGGGAATCCATTCGTTCCGACCGAGCCATTTTCCGTAAGGCATGCGCCCGAGTACAAGCTCATTCCCGTCGCGGGTCATCGGCGCCATGAACTGCGCGATGCCCTCGTGGAACCACGTCGGGTAGGGGACCTTGTCAAGATTGTGGATGTAGTAGTGCGTGTACTCGTGGTACACGACCATTCGCGAGCGTTCCCAGCCGCCTTCGGCGTCGAGAAGCACGTCCGCCTGGAACGGTTGGGGAACGAAGATTCCGGCAAGGTCCTCTCGCGGCCGGACGTAGTCTTCCCACATGTCATCGGAAACCGCGTACACCATAATGGGCAAGGCATCGCCGGAGGGTGTACTAGTGATGTAGCGGCCGATGGCGTAGCGGAAGAAGCGGAGGTCGGAAGCGATCAACTGCAGTCGCTTCTCGCTGACGTCGCCGATGAGTGTGAAGCCGTCGACATCGAGCCGGAGCCAGCCCGCCTGAGATGCTTGCGCGAAGCCGATCAGCCACGTGGCGACCGTCGCGAGGGTGGCCCTGCGTAACGTCATCTCGTTTCTCCCCTGTAACGCCTTCGAGTCCGAGGGCAGGGTAAAGGAACCTCAATCACCAGACGTACGGGAATCTACCAGCCTCGATTCCAGACCGCCATGGTCGGGGAGCTGCCGCCGGGCCGTCGCCCAGGCCCAAGAGCCCCGAATGTGCTACCGACCCTGGAACTCCTGCACAGCTCACAGCGTGAATCCGGCCAAAACCCCAAGTTTGCCAACTGGACCGCGACAGCCATCAGGCCTACACTGCATCGCAATTGCGATACAGGGCCGTAAAGACATGAAGACGACCACGATTCCCCCTCTCCGGGTCTCACCCGAGCTTCGGCGCGAGGCCGAGGCGGTGCTTCGCGAAGGTGAGACGCTTTCCGGCTTCATGCTGGAGTCCCTGCAGGACAGCATCGCCCGGCGGCGCGACCAGCAGGAATTCATCGAACGGGGCCTGAAGAGTGCAGCGAGCGCCCGCCGCACCAGGCAGTACGTCACCGCCGACGACGTCGTGAAGCAACTCTCCGTCCGCCTGAAGAAGGCCAAGGCGAAGTCCACGTCCAAGACCCGCGGCTGACCCAGGCGTGCCCCGCTACAAGGTCCGCTTCACGCCCGACGCCCAGGTGGATCTGG
>CAZTGY010000203.1:0-5678 GCA_964613445.1 uncultured Chromatiaceae bacterium
CGTGTCCGGGGCGGCCAGCCTGGAAGATGCCGACGCCAATGTCCTGCACGCGGGAGCCAGCGGCGCCGGCCAGGTGGCCAAGGTGTGCAACAACCTGCTGCTGGCGATCCACATGACCGGGACGGCGGAGGCCCTGGCGCTCGGCGTGGCGAACGGCCTGGATCCGCGGGTGCTTTCCGAGATCATGCAGCGCTCCTCCGGCGGCAACTGGTCACTCAACGCCTACAACCCCTATCCCGGCGTCATGGCGGGCGCGCCGGCCTCCCGCGGGTACCGCGGCGGGTTCCTGGTCGACCTCATGATCAAGGACCTGGGGCTGGCGGCCGATGCCGCGAACGGCGTCGGCGCGGCGATCCCCATGGCCTCGCTGGCGCGCAACCTCTACCAGCAGCTGCGGACCCGGTACGACGCCGGGCGGCTCGACTTCTCCGCGATCCAGAAGCTCTACGGTCCGGGACCGGCAGACTGACGATGCGCCGGCAACGGCGGGTCGCGCCTGAAGGCGCTCCTACTGGGGCCTGAGGACCTTGACGCGGTCGTAGTCTGCTGCGGGCAGCGGGAAGCGCGGCCGCGGCAGGCCCAGGTAGTTCTGTTCCGTCGTCAGGTGGAAGGTGTCCACGGCGTCCGGCGCCTTGCCCTGCTCCACCCAGCGCTCCAGGTACGTGAGCCAGTCGGCCGTGTCGGCGCCGGGCCCCCGGCGGCAGTGGGCCACGCCGGGCAGCATGAACAATCGCGCGAACTCCCCGGTGGCCTTCGGCCCGCCCATCGTCGCCTGCAGCCTGTCGAAATAGCGGAGCATCAGCGCCGGCGGGATCTCCGCGTCGTCCCAGCCGTGGTAGAGGATGAGCTTGCCGCCCCGGGCGCGGAACGCCGTCAGGTCCGGGTTCTGCGCGGTGTACAGCGATTCCATCAGGGCGAGCCGCGGCGGGTCCCTGTCGAAGTCGAACGTCGTGACCGGCGCATTGGGGCCGGGATCCGGCATGAACATCAGGTACTGGTAGAGCTCCCGGATGGGTCCGCCGGGCGCGAACACGGCCGGCCCGTCGCGGCCGACGAAGTTCGGCACCCACTCGTACTCGGAGCCGCGGGACATGCCGCCGGCGAACAGCTTCTCGCCGCGGGAGTTGGTGGCGCCGGCGTAGATCCTGCGCGCGGCGGCCTGCTGCCCGCTGGTCAGGCAGATCATTGCCGCCGTATCCCCCGGGCAGGCGAGCGCCGCGGGATCGAAAGCGCAGCGGCGCGGGTCATCGAGGATGCCATCGCGCGTGCCGTCGAGCCCGTCGCAGGCCTCCAGCACCGCGGCGTGCAGCAGTTCCACGTGCACCGGGTCGAGCAGCGGCCTGCCCTGCCCGTCCAGGTTCGCCTGGCCGCTCCACATGAGGTGCAGGCCGGCCACGCCGGTTTCGTCCAGCACCGGCGCGCCGGCGATGATGCCGTCGAAGTCGCCGGGGAAGCGCTGCGCCTCAACGAGGCCCTGCCGCCCGCCGGTCGAGCAGCCGCGGAAGTACGAGCGCGTCGCCGGCCGGCCATAGTGCCGGGCGATGATCGCCTTCGCGGCGACGGTCACGACGTGGGTCGCCCGGTACGCGAAGTCGATCTCTGCCGGCAGGTTGTTAAAGGCCCAGGCGGACTGCCAGGGCTGGCCCTGGTGCCCCATGTCCGTCACCGCGATCGCGTACTTGCGGGCCAGCGCGTCGTCGCAGGTGGCCGGCTGCACGTCGCCGCACAGTCCGCCGCAGCCCTGGTGCAGGAACTTGCCGTTCCAGTCCGCGGGCAGGCGGACCTCGAAGCGCACCTGGGGCGCGACGAAGCCCCGCACCTGGCAGTGGGCCGGGAGATCCGGCGAGGCAGGCACCTCCACCGCGCTCGTGATGGTCGTGGGCGCGTCGGGCAGCGTGGCGAAGGACTGCTTCAGTAACGCACCGCAGTCCGCGGCCTGGCCCGGCGGCGCCGCAAGCAACAGGAATGCGACGATGCTAGGGGTTGCCGGGTTCACGAGCTGATGTATGCCTTAGGCGTGCGATCTCTTCGTTCAGCACGGAGAATACGCGCGCCAGCGCCGCCTTGCGCAGTTCGTCCCGCGCCTGGTCGGCGGCCGGGCCGGGCTCGAACCGGTCCACGTCCTCGCGGCGCCACAGGCCGCGCTGCTCGGCCAGCCGCTCGACGGTATCGAGCCGCTCGCGCAGCACGCAGACCTCGCCGAGCAGTGCCGTGATCATCGCGAGCAACTGGTCGTTGACGGGATCCTCGAAGAACTTCGGACGGCCGGACTGGACGTACTCCACGCGATCCCTGGAGCGGTCGTCCGTCATGACGCTCCGCCCGGCTTGCGCGCGGACATGACGAACCAGTTGGAGAGGTCCATCGTCCCCTCCGCGACCGGCACGAAGCGCTTCACGGCCGCGTCCCGCCGGCCGTCCGTCGCCGTCTGCTGGAAGCCCTGCGCCGCTTCCGCGAAGCCCGCCGCCCTGGCGATGGCCGCCACGTCGAGTTCCGTCAGCGCATTCCAGAACGGCTCCTGGTTGTACCAGCCCTCGTAGCCGCTGCGGAGCTGCTCCCAGGGCGACATCACCTCGATCCGCGCGGGCACCTCGGCGTGGGCCGTGACGCCGCCGGGACGCAGGACACGGCAGCACTCGCGGAGGATCGCCTGCACGGCGGGCCGGGACGTCTCGTGCAGCAGAGCGTGGGACACGACCAAGTCGAAGCTGTCGTCGGGGAACGAGAGTTGTTCGGCGTCCTGCTGGTGGTAGTGCACGGCGAGGCCGCGGCGCTCGGCGAGCCCGTGGGCGAAGCGCAGCGCGGGCGCCGAGGTGTCCACCGCATGGATCTCGGCATCCGGAAACTGTTCCGCGTAGGCCAGCGTGCTGGCGCCGACCAGGCAACCCAGGTCGAGGATCCGGCGCGGGCCGCCCGGCGCCGTTGCCAGGTCCGGCCATCGGCCCAGCAGGTGGGCAATCACGGTCTGGCCCCGGTAGTCGTGCCGGGCGCCGGTGCGGTTTTGCAGGTAGGCATTGGACGACTGCGCATAGATCGCGCCCTGGCGCACGTCGTCGTCGCGGACCTCCGCGTGGTAGCCGCCGGGGAGCGAGTGGTTGTCCACGGCGGACTGGTAGCGCGGCAGTTCCAGGCCGGGATCGAGCTCGAGCGTGCCCCGGTCGCCGGGCCGGGGGCGGCAGGCGTCGATCAGCGCCGGCAGCTGCCGGTCCACGGACTGGCCCAGGTAACGCCAGAGCAGGTCCTGCCAGACCTGCATCATCGCCAGCCAGTACTGGTGCAGCGGCTCCCGCTCCATCCGCCGCCGCAGGGCCTGCCGCTCGCGGCCGGACAGGCGCGCGGCAGCCGGGATGCCGAGTTCCGGCAGGGCGATGGCCGCGCAGGCCTGCTGGCTCCCGGCCGCGAGGGTGGACTGCACCCAGCCGTTCAGGGCGAGCACGAAGCGCTCCCTCGCCCGCTCGTCGTGGTCCGTGTCGATGAGCCCGGTTTCCATGACTGGATACTAGGCGGGGGATCGGGCAGGATCAACACACTGATAATGACCTGCTTATATTTATAATGCTCGAGCGCGCTCCGGCTCACAGCGCGGCTTCGCGGCTCCCCACCAGGCTGGTGTGGGGCTGGGGCATCGGCTCGCTCGGCGCCTCGGCCCTGCACAACGGCATCTCGTTCCTGGCCCTCTTCTACCTGAGCACGGTGCTGGGCCTCGACCCGGCCCTCGCCGGCTCGCTGATCCTGGCGGCCAAGGTCTACGACATCGCCACCGACCCGCTCATGGGCTGGCTCAGCGACCGCACGCGGAGCCGCTGGGGACGACGCCGCCCCTGGCTGCTCGCGGGCGCCCTCGTGAGCGCCCTCGCCTTCGTCCTGCTCTTCAATCCCCCGGCCGCCCGGGGCACGGGCCTGCTGCTTGCCGCCGTCGGCGCGCTCGTGCTCTACGCCAGCGGCTATACCCTCTTTGGCATTCCCTACCTCGCGATGCCCGCGGAGATGACCGACGACTACCACGAGCGCTCGCGCCTGATGTCCGCCCGCACCGTGTGCCTGACGCTGGGCATCCTCGCGGGCGGGGCCCTGGCGCCAGTCCTGGTCGGCGCCTTCGGCGGCGGGCCCGATGGTTACGCCCGCATGAGCTGGGTCATGGCCGCCCTCATCCTCGCGACGATGCTCGCCTGCTTCGCCGGGACGCGGGGAGCGCGGGGCACGAGCCCCGCGGCAGGCCCGCCTGCCGCGGCCCGCTGGCGCTCCGCCCTTGCGAACCGGCCGTTCACCACCCTGATCATCTCCAAGTTCTGCCACCTGGCCGGCGCGGCGGTGTCCATGAGCTCGCTGGCCTTCCTGGTCACCGTCGTGCTCGACCGGCCCGAGTCGGCCATGGGCGGCTTCGTGCTGGCCTCGGCCGTCGGCAGCATCGTGTCGATGCCACTGTGGCTCGCCATCAGCCGCCGGGCCGGCAAGCGCGCCGCCTACCTGGCGGCCGTGGGCTGCTACCTGCCGGTGCTGCTGTCCTGGCTCCTCGCGACGCCGGGTGAAGCGGTGGGCCTGTTCCTGGCCCGCGGCCTGCTCACCGGACTCGCCACCGGTGGCCTCACGCTGGCGGCCCAGGCGATGCTCCCGGACACCATCGAGCACGACTTCGCCCGCACGGGGCTCCGGCGCGAGGCGATGTTCGCCGCCGTGTACAGCGTGGCCGAGAAGCTCGCGTCGGCCACGGGGCCGTTCCTGCTGGGCCTCGTGCTCAGCACCGCCAGCGGCGATCGCGGCGTCGTGCTCGCGGCCGTGGCGATCCCCGCGGTGGCGTCCCTCCTGAGCGCCATCGCCCTTCTCTTCTATGGCCTGGACCGGCAGCTCCGGTCGGGCCCCACCGGGGCGGGCGCGAATGGCTGAGGCCGTTTCCATCAGCAAGTCGGTGGCGCGGGCCTTCCGGGTCCTCGAGCTGTTCCGCGCAGAGCGCCGGCCCCTCACCGCCGCGGACGTCGGCCGACGCCTGGCGCTGCCCCAGCCGAGCGCCCGCGCCCTGCTGAAGACCCTCGTCGGGCTCGGCTACCTCACCTGCACGGCTGCCGATCGCACCTACTGGCCCACGCCGCGGGTCACCGCACTGGGGCAGTGGCTCGACGCGGATGAGCGCCTGCCGCCCCCGCTCACCCTGGCCCTCGGGCGCATCGCCGGGCAGGCCGGGGAGACGACGAGCCTGTGCGCCCTCCGGGAGGGCAACGTGGCCATCCTCCACGTGTGCAAGGTGCGGCACCCGGTCGCCCTCCAGCTGGAGGCGGGAACCGGCGCCGCGGCCTGGCGCACGGCCGTGGGCCGGGTCCTACTGGCGGCGCTTCCGGAGGAGGAGGCCGGGCGGCTGGTCTGGGGGTGGCTGAGCCGGGAACGGACGCCGGCGGGCCGCCGGGCGCTGCGGGCCCTGCCCCGGGAACTGAAGCGCGCGCGGGCGGACGGCTTCCTGGCAGGCTACGACCTGTTCCTGCCCGGCGTCGGCGCGGTCTGCGTGGCGTTGCCTGCCGGCGCGCACGGCGCCGTGCCGGCGCCACTGGCCGTGGCCGTCGCGGGCCTCAGCGACCGGATCCGGTCCCGGGAGGCCGGCCTGGTCCGGCTGATCCGCGGCGAACTGAAGCGCGCCCTGTAGGAGCGCCTTCAGGCGCGACCGGCCGTGTCCCGGCAGGCGCGTCTCA
>CAZTGY010000204.1:0-5626 GCA_964613445.1 uncultured Chromatiaceae bacterium
GGCCAAGGAACCAGTACTCACCGGGCCGGATCGTGACTGCGTCGTCAGCGATCAGTTCCTTGTCGAGCCCCTTGCTGAAGAAGCGGCAGGCGCCGGGACGGATCGGCCCGGAGACTTCTGTTGCCGAAGGGTTGCTTTCCAGGATGAAGTCACAACCAGGATCAACCCGAAACTGATCCATGGTCAGGTCCTTGATCCTCCCTGGATCCCGGTGGAGGTTCTTGAATGCCTCCAGGTCCCTGAAATTCAGTTCGCGCTGGTGCACCTGCCCATCGGCATCGATGAAGAACTGCAGCAGGCCTGCCCGCGTTATTGCGTCACGATCGTCAGACCCGTCCACCGATGACTGCTGGTAGACCAGGTACCCCGGTATGGCGGGAACATCCACGGTAACGGGAACGAACAACTGGTGCATCAGGCGATGCTTTTCCTCGTCGGGAATCGAGGCATCGGCCAGGTCCTGTCGGGCCTGGGCTGAGTTGTCATACCGGCCGCTCACCCACTGCCGGATGAGCAAGAGCGCCTGGCGGCTGTCGCTCGCGTTGCCCTGGTCTGCGGCAAGCGTGCCAATTGAATGAAGCAGCAGGCTGGTGATCAGGATTGCTGCACGCATCGCCAGACTCCGATCAATGCCAAGATTGGTCGGGGCGACAGGATTTGAACCTGCGACCCCCTGCACCCCATGCAGGTGCGCTACCAGGCTGCGCCACGCCCCGTCCCTTGATGGCAATTGATCGGCCCAAGGCCGCTCGAACAAGCGGCCCGAATGATACCCGAAATAAGCCCGCAGTCGGCGCTTCAGCGCCGCAATAGCCGCATGACTTCCTCGAGCTCCAGGCGGAGCTGGCGGATGATCTGCTGGCTCTGGCTCAGATCCGACCGCGCCTCTTCTCCTGTGAGCTTCTGGCGCGCGCCGCCAATAGTAAACCCCTCGTCATACAGGAGACTCCGGATCTGCCGGATGATCAGGACATCCTGCCGCTGGTAATAGCGACGATTGCCACGGCGCTTTACGGGCTTCAGTTGCGGGAACTCCTGCTCCCAGTAACGAAGCACGTGAGGCTTTACCGCACACAGATCGCTGACTTCCCCGATCGTGAAATAGCGTTTGCCCGGGATTGGGGGCAGGTCGTCGTTATTCCCCGGCTCCAGCATATGCTTCCACTCGGGCTTTCAGTTTTTGTCCGGGGCGAAACGTGACTACACGTCGCGCCGTGATTGGGATTTCCTTGCCCGTTTTTGGATTCCGGCCCGGCCGCTGGTTCTTGTCCCGCAGGTCGAAGTTGCCGAATCCGGAGAGCTTGATCTGCTCTCCACTTGCCAGCGCAGCCCGAAGATCCTCGAAGAACAGCTCGACGAGTTCACGTGCCTCGCGCTTGTTCAGTCCCAGCTCATTGAACAGGGACTCCGCCATATCCGCCTTCGTGAGGGCCATGCTCATCTGATCTCTTTTTTTTATTCTCGCATCCTGGCGCTGAAATCACTGGCCAAACGCTGGACAACGCCACTGATGATCTTGTCTGTCTCGGCGTCGGTAAGGGTGCGGGATGTTTCCTGCAAAATCAAGCCCAAAGCCACGCTCTTTTGACCGGCTTCGATGTGGTCGCCGGCGAAGATGTCAAATACGACAACCTCCCGCAAGGCAGATCCAGCGGCATCGGTCACCGCATCAACCAGGCTTCCAACCGGCGTGTCGCGTTTCACGAGGACCGCAATGTCACGCCTCACGGCGGGGAAGCGGGACGGTTCCTGGCAGGCCGCGACCGTGGCCACGGTCAACGCGTTCAGGTCCAGCTCGAATAGCAACGGCGCCTCCTCAAGCCCGCAGGGCCTGACCAGACGGGGGTGCAGGGAGCCCACCCAGCCGAGTTGCTGTCCCCTGCGCCGGAATCGCGCCGTCCGGCCGGGTTGCAGCGCGGGATGGACATCCGCCAGCCAGTCGAACTCCGCTTTCAGGCCCACGATGTCGAGAACGGCCTCCAGGTCCGCCTTCACGTCATGGAATTCCGTCGGCCGCGCCCGCTCTCCCCATTGCTCGGGGAGCGCCGTGCCGACCGCGATGCCAGCGAGCACGGGTTCTTCCGTCAGGCCGGCGGGACCGGGAATGAACCGGACCCCCAATTCGAAAAGCCGGACACGGCGCTGTTGCCGGGAGAGGTTGTGCCTGAGCGCCTGGACGAGGCCTGGCCAGAGACTCTGGCGCATCACTGCAAGGTCGGCGGACAGCGGATTGACGAGCGGAACCCCTTCCTTGCCGCCGGCCAGGAGGCGGTCCAGCTCACGATCCACGAAGCTGTAGGTCACGGCTTCCTGGAAACCGCGCTGGACGAGCGCCGCCCGTAGGACGTCCGCGCTTACCCGCGTGGACGATGCCTGGCCGAGCGTCGTCGTCTGGGTCCCCTGCCGCGCCGCTATGCGGTCGTAGCCGTGAACCCGGGCAACTTCCTCAATAAGGTCGACTTCGACGGCTATGTCGAAGCGAAAGGCCGGCGGCTGCACCTGCCAGCCGTCCCGATCCGGCTTCACCTGCATGCCCAGGCGCGCCAGGATGCCCTCCACATCCCGATCCGCCACAGCCTCGCCAAGGAGCAGGGCCAGGCGGCCCCGGCGAAGGTATACCGGCTGGCGCGCGGCAGTCCCCGGGCCTTCGATCTGGCACGGGCCGGGCATTCCCCCGGCAATGGCCAACAGGAGTTCGGTGGCGCGCTCAAGGGCACGTCGTTGTCCGGTCGGGTCGACACCCCGTTCAAAGCGCGTCGACGCGTCCGTTTGCAGGCCGAGGCGCCTGGCCCGGCCCGCGATGGCAGAAGGGGCAAAGTAGGCCGACTCCAGCAGGACGTTGGTCGTGCTGGCCGAGACTGCCGTGCCGCTGCCACCCATGATCCCGGCCAGGCCGATCGCGCCGGCATCGTGGGCGATCACCAGACAGTCCTGGTCCAGCTGAACTTCATCACCGGTCAGCAGCTGGAGCCGCTCGGCACTGCGTGCCCGCCGTACGACGATCGCGCCATCGAGCCGGTCGAGGTCGTAAGCGTGCAGGGGCTGCCCGAGTTCGAGCATCACGAGGTTGGTGATGTCGACAACGGGGTGGATCGACCTGATTCCGCTTCTGCGGAGTCGTTCACGAAGCCAGAACGGCGACTTCGCATCCGGACGAATGGCGCGCACGGCGCGAACGAGGAACGCGGGGCTGCCGGCAGGGTCCTCGACCCGCACAGGAAACCCACTACGCTCCTGGGCCGGGACGGAAGGAATGGCGGGCTCGGTGAATGCCAGGCCGGTAGTCGCCGCCAGGTCACGTGCCACGCCTGCGACGGAGAAGCAGTCGGCGCGGTTTGGCGTGATCTTGAGGTCCAGTATGCTGTCCGGGAGCGAGAGGACAGCCGCCACGGGAGACCCGGGGCGCCCGGTGGCGTCGAGCTCCAGCAACCCCTCCGCCCTGGCAGACGAACCGGGCTCGCCCAGGCCCAGCTCGGCTGCCGAACACAGCATGCCCCCCGACTCCACGCCCCGCAGGGCCGCCCTGCCAATCACCACGCCGCCAGGGAGGATGGCTCCCGGCAGTGCCGCCGGGTAAACGCCGCCAGGGCGCACGTTGGCTGCACCACACACGATCTGGACCGTGGCGGAGCCCACGTCGACCTGGCACACGCGCAACCGGTCCGCATTGGGATGCGGCGCGACATCGACAACCCGCCCCACGACGATGCCATCCAGGGCGGGGCCTGCCGCCTCGATGCCCTCGACCTCGAGGCCCTGCATCGTCAACTGGTGAACGAGGGCCGCGGTATCGCCAGGCGGACTGGCGAACTCACGCAACCATGACTCGCTGATCTTCATGTCCCGGACCGCTCAGCAGGTTGCATGGAACTGACGAAGAAAGCGCAGGTCATTGTCGAAAAGGAGCCGAATGTCGTTGATCCCGGAGCGGAGCTTTGCCAGGCGCTCCACGCCCATGCCGAAGGCATACCCGGTGTACTTCTCCGGGTCGATACCTGCATTGCCGAGGACCTGGGGATGCACCATCCCGCAACCCAGTATTTCGAGCCATCGGCCCGATTCGGAGAGGACGTCCACCTCGGCCGATGGCTCGGTGAACGGGAAATAGGAAGGGCGAAAGCGGACGGTGGCAGAGCGCCCGAAGAACTTCTCGACAAACTCCGCCAGGACGGCCTTCAGGTTGGCGAAGCTGACCCCGGTATCGATGACCAGGCCCTCGACCTGATGGAACATTGGCGTGTGGGTGGTATCCGAATCGCACCGATACACCCGGCCAGGGGCAATCAGCCGGAGCGGTGCGCCCAGCCGCAGCATGGCCCGGATCTGTACCGGCGACGTGTGGGTACGCAACAGCCTGCCATCGGGCAGGTAGAACGTATCGTGCATTGCGCGGGCGGGGTGCTCCGCGGGAATGTTGAGCGCCGTGAAGTTGTGGAAGTCATCTTCGACTTCCGGGCCCTCATGAACTGCAAAGCCGGCGGCCGCAAAGATCTTCTCGATGCGCTGGAGGGTGATAGTGACCGGGTGCAGCCCACCGGGCTGCTGGCCCCTGCCGGGCAGCGTCACGTCAATCGCACTGGCCTGAAGCTGCGTGGCAAGCGCGTCGGACTCGAGCGATTCCCGCCGTGCATCCAGCGCCTCCGTAAGGGCGGACTTTGCGGTGTTGATCACCTGGCCCTGAGCCCGCCGCTGTTCATCAGGCAGGTCGCCGAGCTTCTTGAGGAGCGCGGTGATCCCCCCCTTCTTGCCGAGGTACTGCACCCGGACGGCATCCAGGGCCGGCAGGTCGGCCGCGGCAGCCACTGCGGCCCGTGCCTGCGCGAGCAGGGATTCCACGCTATCCATTACCGCATCTCGTTCGCACGGCAAAAGTCAGGGAGAGAAGTGCGGGCGCGCCGGGCGCGCCCGCCTGTTCCCGAATAGCGCTCCGATGGAGCGCTCAGGCTGCAGCCAGGCTGGCCTTGGCCTTGTCAGCCAGTGCGCCAAAAGCTGCGGCATCGTGCACGGCGAGATCAGCCAGCATCTTGCGGTCAACCTCTATGCCGGACTTGATGAGGCCGCTCATGAACCGGCTGTACGAGAGGCCGTGGAGCCGGGCGGCGGCATTGATCCGCGTGATCCACAGGGCCCGGAACTCGCGCTTGCGCACCCGGCGATCACGGAAGGCGTACTGCCCCGCCTTGATGACGGCCTGCTTGGCAGTCTTGTACAGCTTG
Source organism: uncultured Chromatiaceae bacterium (assembly GCA_964613445.1). Taxonomy (GTDB): domain Bacteria; phylum Pseudomonadota; class Gammaproteobacteria; order Steroidobacterales; genus SHZI01. The sequence continues at coordinate 5,217 of CAZTGY010000204.1, forward strand.
CTCCGGGCCTGGGACATGCCCTTGGCCTTCTTGAGCATCTTCTTGTGACGGGCTTTGACCGTCACACCACGTTTTACGCGCGCCATGTTTCGGTCCTCCCTATGAGTACGGCAGCATTCGCTTGACGCCGGGCACGTCGCACTCGGCCACCTGGTTCATTGCCCCCAGCTGGCGCTTACGCTTCGAGCTCTTCTTCGTCAGGATGTGATTGAGATGCGACTGGCCGGCCTTGAAGCCATTAGCTGTCGCCCGGAAGCGCTTCGCAGCGCCCCGATTGGTCTTCATCTTGGGCATTGGACTCTCCTTGAGCCTGGTCCGAACCGCCCCCGGATTCGCTGGGAATCCACTGGCTGGCCATCACAGGCGGGCTCCGGCGACCACTCGCGGCGGGATTGCCCCGGCGATCAACC
>CAZTGY010000205.1:0-5580 GCA_964613445.1 uncultured Chromatiaceae bacterium
CGGAACGCCGGAGGCTGATGCCAAAGGTGGTCATGAAATCCTGTAGTTCCTCGCCGCGCCCTTCAGCCACCAGCTGCCGGGAAAGGGCGATGTGCGAGTCATACAGGCTCCCGGGCAGGAACAGCACGTCGGTCGCGGCTTCCCGGCCGTCGCGGACCACGCCGAACAGGCCGACGGCCACCATCCGGGGATCGTTCCCGCTGAGCGCGGGGTAGACGCCGGCCGCCTGGGTCCCGCCGCTGTGGCCCGCGACGAAGACCTTGTCGAAGCCGATCCGCGCCAGGAAGTCGATGCCCACCGCCATGTCCCGGGTCGTGTCCTCGAAGAGCGTGTTGCCGCCACCGCCGGACGCACCCCAGTCCCGGCCATTCAGGGAGAGGACGGTGAAGCCTTGCGCTATGCCCCACAGGCCGGCGGACTGGTTGACGCCCGACGCGTAGGTGCCTTGCGCGCCATGGCGGAACACCCAGGCGACTTCGCGGGTGCCGAGCGTTGCCGCATCGTTGGTCGGGATGTAGAGCTCGCCATCCAGGGGTGTTCCATCCGGCGCGTACAGGGTCAGGAACAGCACGTCGGCGTCCGTGTTCGCCCTCGTCTCGCAGGCGCTGTCCGCCGAGTCGACGCCCGTGGCGCCATCGCAGGAATCCGTGCCGGCACTGCCCACCATGACGTCGTCGCCGTCGTCCCCGGCCAGCTGGTCATTCTCGCTACCGCCACGCAGGCCGTCGTTCCCGGCGCCGCCGGTGAGGGTGTCGTCGCCGGCGTCGCCGCGCAGGTCGTCGTCGCCGTTCTCGCCCAGCAGCCGGTCAGCGCCGTCGGCGCCGACGAGGATGTCGTTGCCGTCACCGCCGCAGACCGTGTCGTTGCCGTCCCCGGCCTCGATCAGGTCGTTGCCGTCGAGCCCAACGATGACGTCGTTGCCCGGCGTGCCCAGCAGCCGGTCGTCGCCCGCCGTCCCGACGATCGTCGCGGGGAGTCCTTCGCAGGTTTGCGCGTTGAGTGACGGGGGAATGGTCAGTGCCAGGAGCGAGGCGGCGAGGATCCGGGTGAACATGGGACGATGACCTGCCGGGGGCGACCTGGCGACGCTATGGGGCAGCCCATCGACTGTCAACACGGTACTATCGCCCCGACCGGTTGACGGAGACCTGGCAGTGAGACGCCGCACGCTTCTGGCCATGGCCGGAGGTTCAGCACTACTTGGCGCCGCACGCGCGGCCGATTCGACGCCGCTTGCGCCCGTGGCGCCGCTCCGCCTCGATCTCTCCCGGCCGGAGGACAACCTGACGGCCTGGATGAAGATGCGCGGCAGCCTGGAAGGGCAGGACGTGTACTTCTGGTTCACCGGCGGCCTCGACGTGGCGATACCCGGGGAGCCCATCCGGCCCTTCGTCACCGTGGAGACGCTGATACTCCGCCGGACCCAGCGCATCGGCGCAGGCACCTTCCACGTGACGGACTGGGAGGCGTCCTTCTATCGCCATCCCGTGACGGGCGCCGTCGTGGATGAGCTGCAGAATCCGGTCACCGGCCAGCCGGTCCAGCCGCTCCACTACCGGGAGGGCCCGGTGACTTTCGAGTACACCGCAACGCGCCAGCCGCGGCTCGTCGGCCTCGAGACGCCATTTGCCGAGAAGAACGAGCCGTTCCGCCAGCCCTGGCGCGTGGCCGGCGATACCCTCTGGATGACCAAGGCCTTCTACATCTCCGGACGGCCCCAGTGGCTGGACATCAGGGAGTTCCCGGAGGAGACGCCGGCCACTCCCCTCACCGTGTCCTCCATCGCCGTGATGGAGTCCCGCCTGTCACAGGTGCTGGATCCGCACCTGTCGTCGGTGCCGGCCAGCTACTCCTACCAGGCGACGTCCGACTGGCTCCCGTGGATGAAGCTTGGCCAGCGACCCGGCTACCTGGTGTGGCACGAGAACGGCAAGAAGCTGTTCAGCCTCAACGAGCTGCCGGCCGATTCACTCGCGATTCTCGAGCGCCTCCATCCCGCCTGGTTCAACCGCCCCGTGCCCTGGGAGGGATTCACGAACCTGTTCTTCCAGTACCGGGAGCAGCGCGGCCGGCGCTAGCGGTACTGCGGCGGGCGCAGTGCGACAAACTGCCACGGCGCTGCAGGCGAAGGGTCCTGCGCTATGATTCGGCCGGGCACGATGCCAGGGGAAACAAGAATGCAACGCTCCACGATTCTCGCCACCGTCTTCACCGCCGTCCTCGCCGGATACGCCGGGTCGGCCCCGGCTGCCGATGCGGCTGCGCCCGCGGCCGATGCCACGGCCAAGGCCAGCACCCGGGCCGGCGCCGACAGCGCGGGTCCCGACTGGGCCTCCCGCGAGCTGCCCCACCGCAAGATCCCGAACATTCCGGAGACCGCCGAGGCGTACTACGCCCCCGACAGCCTCCACGTCATCGCGCAGACCCAGGACCCCAAGGCCCTCCGGGCCCAGGACGAGAAGTCCGCCGGCGGCGCGCTCACCTGGATCTTCAAGGACGACGGTTCCGAGGCCTGGCGGGTGAACGACCGCGGCCAGGATGCGTGTTCCTGGTTCTTCCCGGACCAGAAGCGCATCGTCTGGACGTCGACGCGGGACAACATGGACATGCCCATCGGCAACTGGTCCGACGACAGCGTGTATCCCCAGGGTGCGGAGCTCTACACCTCGGACCTGCGGGGCGGGGACATCAAGCGCCTGACCAACAACAAGGTCTACGAGGCGGAGGTCACCGTCTCGCCGGACGGCAAGTGGGTTGTCTTCGGCCGGCAGACCAAGGGCAACATGGACATCTGGATCATGAAGCCCGATGGCACCGGCGAGAAGCAGCTCACCTTCACGCCGGACTGGCAGGAAGGCGCCCCGTATTTCCTGCCGGACAACAAGACCATCATCTTCCGGGCCTGGCAGCGGAGCGTGACCCAGGAGCTGAAGCGCATCCGCGAGGAGACCGGCCAGCGCAACCAGACGCCGATGACCATCTTCACGATGAACATGGACGGCTCGAACGTGCAGCCGCGCACCTTTACCAACGACATGAACTGGGCGCCGTTCCCGGCCCCCGATGGCCGGCACTTCGCCTACGTCCGCATTGGCGAGGGCAACAACTGGGACGTCTACCTGGGCGATCTCGCCGGCGGCGAGCCCCGCCGGCTGACCTGGGCGCCGGCGTTCGACGGCTTTCCGGCCATCTCGCCGGACGGCAAGAAGCTGCTGTTCACCCGCAGCGAGGGCCAGCGCTTCATGTCCGACCTGTACACCCACGTGATGGACATCTCGTCCCTGAACGTCGGCCCCGAGAACTTCAAGGGCGTGCCGCCGAAGGCCGAGGCGCCGCCCGGATGGAAGCTGCCCGCAGAGAAGATTGCGTCCGGCAAGTGAGGGCGGGAAGATGACAATGCGCAGGTCCTTCGCCGGTCTCGCCCTCGTCGCCCTGGCGTCGCCGGCAATCGCCCAGACGGCGGTGAAGCTGCCCACGCTTCCGCCACCCGATCCGCGGGAGCTGCCGTACTTCATGGTGCCGATCCCCATGGAGGCCGCCGAGGCCTACTGGGCCCCGGACTCCCGCCACCTGATCGCCCAGACGCGGGATCCCCAGGCACTGAAGACGAAGCAGGGGACCAACGGCGCCCTCACCTGGATCTTCTCGGACGACGGCAAGGAGATGTGGCGCGTCAACGACCGGGGCCAGGACGCCTGCTCGTACTTCTTCCCGGATGGCCAGACGATCGTCTGGACGTCCACCCGGGACAACATGAGCATGCCGGTGGGCAACTGGTCGGACTCCGACGATTACCCCCAGGGCGGAGAGATCTACCTGTCCGACTGGCGCGGCAAGAACGTCCGCCGGATGACCGACAACAAGTACTACGAAGCGGAAGTCTCCGTGTCGCCGGACGGCCAGTGGCTGGCCTACGGCCGCCAGATCGACGGCAAGATGGACATCTGGGCCCAGCGCGTGACCACGGGCGAGCAGTTCCAGGTCACCCGCACCGATGAGTGGCAGGAGGGCGCCCCGTTCTTCCTGCCCGACAGCCAGACCATCATCTTCCGGGCCTGGAAGCGGGCGGACTACAAGAACATCAAGCCGACGCCGATGACGATCTTTACGATTCGCCGCGATGGCACGGACTGGCGCCGCCACACCTTCGACGAGGGCATGAACTGGCACCCGACCCCGGCGCCCGATGGCAGGCACTACGTCTATGTCAGGGCGGTCACTCCCAACAACTGGGAAATCATGCTGGGCGACCTGGCGGGCGGCCCGCCGCGCCAGCTGACCTACTACGACAAGCTCGACATCCTGGCGCACATCTCCCCGGACGGGAAGAAGATGAACTGGGGGCGGGCCACGGGCGATGGCTTCATGGGCGGCATCCGCACGTTCGTGATGGACGTCTCCTCGCTCAAGCTGGGCAAGGAGAACTACGTGCCCTTCGATCCCTCCTGGGGAAAGAAGATGGAGGCGCCGTAGGTTGTTCATCAACTTCTGGTACGCGGCGCTCCGCAGTGACCAGCTGACTGGCCAGCCGGTCAGGGTGCGGATGCTCGGCCAGAACTTCGTGCTGTTCCGGGACACGGCAGGCAAGGCCCACTGCCTGTCCAACATCTGCGTGCACCGGGGCGGGTCCCTCGCCGGCGGCAAGGTGAAGGGCGACCGGGTCGAATGCCCCTACCACGGCTGGCAGTTCGACGGCGCCGGCCAGTGCACCCGCATCCCGTCCCTCGGCGCCGCCGCGAAGATTCCTGCGCGGGCGCGGGTCGACTCCTACCCGGTGGAGGAACGCTACGGCCTGGTCCACGCCTTCCTGGGCGACCTGCCGGAAGCGGAGCGGCCGCCGATCATGGCGATCCCGGAGTACGGCCAGCCGGGCTGGCATGCCCAGATCGACGAGTACCTGAACACGGCGGATTACCGGCGCACGATCGAGAACGGCCTGGACCCCGCCCACAACGAGTTCGTGCACACCACGCACGGCTTCTCGGGCAAGGAGGGCGACTCCCGCGTGCCCGACCTCAACATCGAGGAGCAGCCCTGGGGCTGCGGCTTCATGACCACCTACTACTCGCCGCCCCTGCAGGACGAGAAGATGAAGGCGGCGGCGGGCCGGCAGGGGGAGGCCGTGGTGACCGCCGGCACCTTCCACCACGGTCCCACGTGCATGACGACCCGCATCAATCCCGGGCCGGGCATTGCCATCAACCAGAACGTGTTCAAGACGCCAGTGGACGCGACCACGGTCCGCACCTTCCTCGTGCAGACCCGCAGCTTCCTCCTCGAGCCCCAGCACGACGCGCGCTTCAGCGAGCGCAACGTCTTCGTGCGGGAGCAGGACCAGGCGGTGCTGACGGCACTGGAGCCGTTCTTCACGCCGGAGACCAACAATCACGAGTTGCTGATGCCCTCCGACCGGGCCGTGGCCCGGTACCGGGAACTCCTGCAGGAGTGGGAGTCCCGCGGCTGGCGCATCGACGAGGCGGCCCTGGCGCGGGACCGCGTGGCCCTGGTGATCCCGAGCCCCGACCGCCGTGAGCAGCCGAAGGGCTGGGTGCTCGACACGGTGCCGGTGCTGCCGGGCGC
>CAZTGY010000206.1:0-5573 GCA_964613445.1 uncultured Chromatiaceae bacterium
GGCTGGAACTGGCGGGCCGGATGGCCCTGGTCACCGGTGCCACCTCCGGGATCGGGCTGGAGACCGCGCGGGTCCTGGCCCTGCGCGGGGCCCACGTCCTGGTGACGGGCCGTAGCCTGGACAAGGCCAGGGCCGCCTGCGCCGCGCTCCCGGGCCGGGCCACGCCCCTGGCCTGCGAGCTTACGGACTTCGACGACGTGGCCGAGTGCGCCTCCCGGGTGACCCAGCTGGGCGTGCCCCTCGACATGCTGGTCTGCAATGCGGGCATCATGGCGCCGCCAAGGCTGGAGCTGGTCCGCGGCCTCGAGCGGCAGTTCGTCGCCAACCACCTGGGCCATTTCCTGCTGGTGCACCGCTTGCTGGATGCGGTCCGGGCCGCGCCCGCCGGTCGCGTGGTGATGGTGAGCAGCAGCGCCCACCGGTGGGCCCCGCCCGGTGGCATTGCCTTCAACAACCTGACCGGCGACAAGGGCTACGACGCGCGGGCGTTCTACGGGCAGTCGAAGCTGGCCAATGCGCTGGTGGCCCGGGAGCTGGCCAAGCGCCTTGCTGGCACCCCGACGACGGCGAACGCGGTCCACCCTGGGCTGATCATCACGAACATCATCCGGTACATTCCTCGCTGGCAGCAGCTATTCGCGCCGCTGGTGGGGCCTCTGCTCCGCTCCCGGATCAAGACCACGCCGCAGGGCGCGGCGACGTCCTGCTTTGTCGCTGCGCACCCGGCAGTGGCCGAAATCAGCGGCCGTTACTTCGCCGACTGTGCGGTGGCGACGCCGGAGAAGCCGATGGAGGACGACGCCCTCGCGGCCCGCCTGTGGACGGAATCGGAAAGCCTCGTGAGGAGCTGGCTGTGATCAGGAGTCCGTCTTCGGTCGTCCCCGTAGGAGCGCCTTCAGGCGCGACCAGGGCCAATCGCGCCTGAAGGCGCTCCTGCAGGGGATGCCATGCACACAGAGGATGAACTCATCGCCGACACCCTCCGCCGCGTGAAGACGATTGCGGTGGTCGGCGCGTCGAACAAGCCCCACCGCGCCTCCCACGGCGTCATGCGCTTCCTGCAGGGGCGCGGCTACCGCTGCATCCCCGTGAATCCTGCGCTGGCCGGCCAGACGCTCCTCGGTGAGGTCGTCCACGCGGACCTGAAGTCCATTCACGAGCCCGTCGACATGGTGGACGTCTTCCGCAACTCCGCCGACGCTGGCCCGGTGGTGGACGAGGCCATCGCCATCGGCGCGAAGGTGGTATGGATGCAGCTGGGCGTGATCAACCCCGGGGCGGCGGAGCGGGGCTGCGCGGCAGGGCTTACGGTGATCATGGACCGCTGCCCGGCGATCGAGATGCCGCGGCTGGGCCTGTAGGAGCGCCTTCAGGCGCGACCGGTCGCGGCTGAAGCCGCTCCTGCTGGACGGGTCAGTATCCCCGCGCGGTATCCACCACCGACAGCAGCCGGTCTCCCGTCACGTACCGCCGGGTGTTCTCCTGGGCCAGCAGGAAGACGCGGGCGAAGACCCGGTCCGACGTGGCCGCCACGTGGGGCGTGATGATCACGTTCGGCAGCTGCCAGAGCGGATGGTCGGCGGGCAGCGGCTCGGGCTCGGTCACGTCGAGGCCGGCGCCGGCGAGCTGGCCGGACTTCAGCGCGGCGACGAGGTCGTCCTGCACCACGCTCTTCCCCCGGCCCACGTTGATGAAGTAGCCGCCCGGCTTCATGGCCGAGAAGAACCTCGCGTCGAAGAGGCTGGTCGTCGACGGCAGCAGCGGCGTGCAGTTCACCACCACGTCGGCCTCGCCGGCGAGCCGCAGCAGCTCGTCGGGCCTGCCCACGTGGGCGACGAAGGGCGGCTTCTCCGCGACGGACGCGCGGGTGGCGATCACCCGCATGCCGAGGCCGCTGGCGCGCTCGGCCAGTTCCGTGCCGATGCCGCCGAGCCCCACCACGAGCATGGTCCGGCCCTTCAGCTCCCACATCTTCTCCATGGGGAAGGCGTCCTGGTCCCACTCGGCCTTCCTCTGGCGCGGCAGCCAGGCGTTCAGCCCCCGGGTGAAGGCCAGCAGCATGGCGAGGGAGTGCTCGGCGATCTCAGGCCCCGAGATCCGCTGCATGTTGGTGACGACGATGTCCCGCTCGCGCACGCCGGGGATGGCGGAGCAGGGCCCGGCGCCGGCGGTGAACAGCTGGATCCAGCGGAGGCGCTGGCCTGCCGCGACGAGTTCGGGCTCGCAGAAGCCGATCAGGGCGTCAGCGTCGGCGATCAGGGCGAGGGCCGCCGCCTCGTCCTTCGCGGCGACGAACTCGACGCCCGGGGCCACCTGCTGGAAGCCCGCCAGGCGGGCGGGGGATTCGGCGCGGACGACGATGCGGCGGGGCTTCTGCCAGCCTTTCATCTGCCGGACGGGATCCGGTGCTTCATCGAGTCCCAGTTCCGTGATCATGGCGGCGACCGCCGGGCTCAAGGGGCCCGGCTGGCCGGCGGCGAAGGTTGCCCCGGGAAGCGACGCCAGCAGCGTGGCGCAGGCGAGAAGCAGTGGTCGGGCGTTCAGGGCCAGTCTCCTTCAATCAGCTCGAGCCACTCGCCCGCATTGCCTTCGATCACCGCCACCCGGCGACCGCCGTAGGGAATGCCCCCGGCCGGCCGCGCCGGGGCGCGCGCCGGCACCGGCACGTCGTCCAGGTTCGCCACCCGGAAGCTCACCAGCGACATTCCCGGCGGCAGGTGGCCTTCCCGCCGCCGGCGGGGTTGGACGCCGGGCGGGTACTGGTCCATCTCCACCAGGAACGATCGGCCGGGAATGCGCGCGATCGACGTCGGGAACACGGTGGAAGGCGGCACGCCGCACCCGTCGGCGAGGATGGTGTTGATGAAGGGCATCCGGTCCATGATCCGGTGGCCCAGGGTGCCGCCATAGAACTCGTGCATCCGTTCCGACGACGGCCCGCCCACGGTCACGATGAAGACCCGGTCCACGGGCGAGCGGGCGCCGTGCAGGCCGTAGCGGCTGCCGCCCGGGAGTATGCGGGTGAAGTAGATCAGCTCGCCGGAAGGCCCCACCACCTGCATGGCGCGGGGCGCCCGGGGCCGCGGATAGAGGTCCCCCGGCCCACCGAGCACCCGGAAGGGCGAGCCGCGGAACTGGCGGGCGAGGGCGTCCACGTCCTGCACCAGCAGCTCGGTGGCGTTCCAGCCGAAGGTCATGGGCGGGCCGTAGCCGCCGGGGTCGGCCGTCTCGACGAAGCGTATATAAGAGTCCTGGCCGCTGGCGGGCCCGAGCAGGCAGTAGCGCGCGCCGGCGGCAGCGGGCGCATCCCACGCCGCGCAGAGATCGGCGCCAAGCTCGCCCTGCGCCGCCACCCGGTAGCCCAGGTACTGCGTCCAGGCCGCGACCACCGCGTCCAGTTCCGGGACGCAGTGCGTGACCAGCGAAATGTGCCGGAGCAGCCTGGCGCGCTCCTCGAGGCCGGAGTATTCGGTCGCCGCCTCGGCGCCGCCAACGGTCGCGTTCACGGCCTCATACCCTCGGCGGATCCCAGCGCAGTGGTTCCTCGTCCATCAGCGCGATCTGCTCGCGGAGCGCCAGCACGTGCTCGTCCCAATAGCGCCGGCCGCCGAACCAGGGGAAGGCGACCTGGAAGGCCGGGTCTTCCCAGCGGCGGGCCAGCCACGCGGCGTAGTGCATGATCCGCAGCGTGCGCAGCGCCTCGATAAGGTTCAGCTCGGCCCCGTCGAACTCGCGGAACTCGGTGTAGCCGGCCAGCAGCTCCGCGAGCTGCGGGGTCTGCTCACGGCGGTCGCCGGACAGGAACATCCACAGGTCCTGGACCGCCGGCCCCGTGCAGGTGTCATCGAAGTCCACGATGTGCAGGATCTCGTCCAGGACCAGCACGTTGCCGGGGTGGAAGTCGCCGTGCAGGCGGATTGCCCGCGGCTCGCCCGCCCGGTCGTAGCACTGCTCGACGCGGTCGAGGGCCGCGTCACAGACGCTCTCGTAGGCGGGCCGGATGTCGTCGGGGATGAAGCCGGCCTCGAGCAGGTACGCGCGCGAGGTTTCACCAAAGGAGTGGATGGACAGCTGCGGCCGGTGCTGGAAGGAGGCGCGCTGCCCGCACAGGTGGATGCGGGCCACGAACCGGCCAAGCTGCCGCAGAAGCTGCAGGTCGTCGAGTTCGGGCGCGCGGCCGCCGAAGCACGGGTACACGGCGAAGCGGAACGCGCCCCGGTGATGCAGCGTGCAGCCGTCCCGGTCGAAGGGCGCGGCCACCGGGATCTCCTCCGCGGCGAGTTCGAGCGTGAAGTCGTGCTCTTCCTGGATGGCCGCGTCGGACCAGCGGCCCGGGCGGTAGAACTTGGGCACCACCGGCGGCCCGTCCTCGATGCCGACCCGGTAAACCCGGTTCTCGTAGCTGTTCAGCGTGAGCAGCCGGCCGTCACAGCGGAAACCGAGGCTTTCCACGGAGGAGAGGATGTCGTCGGGCGACAGGTCCTGGTAGGCGAGGGTGTCCCTCGCCGTGTTCACGGCGGTCCCCACGCGTGCATCAGGCCAGCACTTCGAAGAACTCGAGCCACACGCCGTCGGGCGAACAAACGGGCGCGAGGCGGACGCGGCCGTAGGGCTCGAGGGCCAGCTCCGTCACGGGCCGCGCGGGGAGCACGCCGTGGCCGCGGAGCCGTTCCAGGTGGGCGGCGAGATCCTGCACGCCGAAGCGCAGGGCCATCGAGCCCAGGTTGGGTGGCTGCGCGCGCCCGGCGAAATCCCGGCCCGGCGGGGCACCGTCCCAGCCGATCAGTTCCACCGAGCCGAGGTTCCGGCCCTGCGGGTGCACGATCACCGTCCTGATCGTCTTCACGCCGCGGAATGCGGCAAGGTCCGCCAGCAGGGTGAGCCCCGGGTTGTCGCCGCTCCATTCGACCTCCATCCAGGGCTCGAAGCCGAGCTTGTCGATGAAGAATTCCCGGGCCTTGTCGAAGTCGCGGACGATGACGGCGGCGTTGAAGACGTGGGTGAGCTTTGGTGCAGGGATGGCGAGCGGCGGCTTCAGCTGCTCGATGACGGACAGCACCATGCCATCGGGCCCGTGCTGGTGCACCTCGTTCACGGCCAGCTCGCCGAAGTCGAAGCCGTGCACGCCCCGGACCGTGGGCCAGCCGGCAGCGGCCAGCGACCGGGAGAGCGCCGCGTCGTCGGCCGAGCGCGTGTACAGCAGCCACAGGCCGCCGGTCTCCCAGGGGCGGGCGTCGAGCGGCCGGATGGGCGCCTGGGGAACGTTGCCGATGCGCGTGAAGCGCAGGTAGCCGTAGGGCATGGACGGCACGTGAAGCAGCTGCTCCTCGATGCCCGCCTGGGGCTTCAGGCCCCAGGCCTTGTGCAGCTCCGGGGCGCCGGGTCCGGTGTGCAGTACCTCCCAGCCCCCGGCCTGGACCAGGCCCGCCACCTTGCCGAAGTGGCTGACGCTGACGACCACTTCGGTGAAGCCGGTATAGCCGTCCCGGACGGGGTTCCTGCCATTCGCTGCCATGCCGAAGATGGTAGCAATATCGGGTGCGCGGCAGGCGGTCTGCTATCCTTTGCGCCCG
>CAZTGY010000207.1:0-5567 GCA_964613445.1 uncultured Chromatiaceae bacterium
TTTATCTTCCCGGGGCCAGGGGAATGGGGCCGGGGGGCCGGTCCCCAAAAAGGCAGGGCCCCTGCCTTGCGGCAGGGGCCCCTTGGTCCAGTGACTCAGGCTTGAGCGCTGGTCTTAGGTGTCGAGGCGGCAGGACTGGGGCATGTACTTGCCGTCCAGGTCCGTGTTGTTGGCGCCCGGGGCTTCCGGATCAGCAGCAAAGGTCGTGCCGGCAGCGGTGAAGTCGCCGCAGAGCCAGATGACGTCGTCGTTGTCGCTGACCTTCGGCGTCAGGGACAGGAAGTTGCCGTTGATCTTGTCGTTCACGTCATTGCCGTACTCGATCGTGATGGTGCCCTGGTCCACGGTGATCTCGGCGACGTACTTGCCGGACGGCGGAGCGGTCGTGTCGCCACCCGCGTCGTCCAGGTCGTCGGCCCAGAGGCCCGTGTTGGCAAAGGTCTCGGCAACGCCGGTCTTCACGGCGCTGGCCAGGTTCAGGCCTTCCGTCACCTGCGAGCGGATGGTGTAGTCCTGGTAGGCCGGGATCGCGATGGCCGCCAGGATGCCGATGATGGCCACCACGATCATCAACTCGATGAGCGTGAAGCCCTTTTGCAGATTCTTCGTCATGTATGCGTTCTCCTGATGAAGTGAAAGATCGTGGGCGGAACTAGCTGCGGCCGAAGCCTGCGTGGGGAACTTTGCAGGTTCCATGCCAGGCACCGGGGGCTGGTAGCCAGGCTGTTGATCTGCCTTGAAAAAAGGCCTGCCGGGCGGTGGGCGCCGTCGGGCGGTGCAACATAAGCGCCACCAGGGGCTGGACCCGACAGGACGCTGGACGTCACTTTGTGACCACCAGCGTCAGTCGATGCCGAGCTTCTGCATCCGGTAGCGGAGGGCCCGGAGGGTCAGGCCCAGGGTCCGGGCGGTGGCGGTCTTGTTGTAGCGGTGCTCCTTGAGGGCCGCCAGGATCGTCTCCCGCTCGACGGAGTCGAGCCGGTCGCCGAGCAGGGGGGCGACTGAAGTCCCTGTAGGAGCGGCTTCAGCCGCGACCGGGCCGGGGATCGCGCCTAAAGGCGCTCCTGCCGGGGACGCCTGGTGGATCTGGATGTCGTCGGCGGTGATCACGTCGCCGGAGAGGGCCACGGCCCGTTCCAGCACGTTCTCCAGTTCCCGGACATTGCCGGGAAAGCGAAAGGCGAGGAGCTTCGTCCGGGCTTCCGGGGTCAGGGCCGGCGTGGGGGCCCCCATGCCGGCCGCCAGCCGCCGGAGGATGTGCTCGGTGAGCAGCAGCACGTCGTTGCCCCGTTCCCGGAGCGGCGGCACGCGCAGCTCGATGACGTTGATCCGGTAGTAGAGGTCCTCCCGGAACTGCCCGCTGGCCACCAGCGCCCGCAGGTCCTTGTGGGTCGCCGACAGGATGCGCACGTCCACCGGCACCTCGGCCGTCTGGCCGACCGGGCGCAGGGTCTTCTCCTGGATCACCCGCAGCAGCTTCACCTGCATGGGCAGCGGCAGGTCGGCGATCTCGTCCATGAACAGCGTGCCGCCCTCGGCGGACTGGAACAGGCCGGTCTTGTCGCTGACCGCGCCAGTGAACGAGCCTTTCCGGTGGCCGAAGAACTCGCTCTCCATGAGCTCGCCCGGGATCGCGCCGCAGTTGACCGGCACGAAGGGGCACTCGGCCCGGGCACCCTGCTCGTGGATCATCCGGGCCACCAGCTCCTTGCCCGTGCCGGACTCGCCGGTGATGTGCACCGGCGCCTGGCTGCGGGCCACCTTGCCGATGGTCTGGCGCAGGCGCTCGATGGGCTCGGACTCGCCGAGCAGCTGGGCCCGGCCGCCGGTGATGTCCGTGCGCGGCACCTTGAGCGCGCTGCCGACCAGCTTGCGGAGCACCTTCACGTCCAGGGGCTTGGAGATGAAGTCGAAGGCGCCGGCCTTCAGCGCCCGCACGGCGGTCTCCACGTTGCCGTGGGCGGTGATCACGGCCACGGGCGTCTTCAGGCCCCGGCCCTGCATCCACTCGATGAGCTCGATGCCGTCGCCGTCGGGCAGGCGCATGTCGGTGAGGCACAGCTGGAATTCGCGGCGGGACAGCCGGTCCCTCGCGCTCGCCACGTCGGCGCAGGTGGAGGCCTCGATGTCCATGCGCTCGAGCGTCAGCGCGAGCAGCTCCCGGATGTCGGGCTCGTCGTCCACCACCAGGGCGACCGGGCGGGCCATGGTCAGCCCTCCCACCGGCCGGGATCGGCGAAGACGATGCGGAAGACGCTGCCGCCGCCCTTGCCGCGACCCTGGCCACGATCCTGGCCACGATCCTGGCGGGGCTCGTGGATCAGCGCCGCCCGGTTGCACTCGCAGAGCTCGCGGGAGATGAACAGGCCGAGGCCCGTGCCGCCGCTGCGGCCGGTGGCGAAGGGCTCGAAGATCTGCTCGCGCATCTCCTCCGGGATGCCGGGGCCCGAGTCGGCCACCTCCAGGTAGGGCCGGCGGTTGCCGGGCAGCCGGCCAAAGCTGATCTCGACCGCGATGCCGCCGTTGACGCTCGCGTATTTCACCGCGTTCTCGCACAGGTTCCAGACGATCTGGCGCAGGTGTCCCGGGTCCATCCGGACCTCCACGTCCTCGGCGGGGGCCACGGTCACCTGGCCTTCGTACAGCTCGAGGGTCGAGCTGAACTCGGCGGCGAACTCCCGGGTCCAGCTGCTGAGGTAGATGAGCTCGGGACGGCTGTTCTCCCGGCGGGACAGCTGCAGCACGTTCTCGACGATCTCGCTCACGCGCCGGGAGTTGGTCTGGATGATGTCGATGAGGCGGCGGTCGTCCGGGCTGAGGCCGGGCGACTCCTCCAGCAGCTGGCTCGCGTGGGAGAGCGCGCCCACCGGGTTGCGGATCTCGTGGGCGATGCTGGCCGACAGGCGCCCGAGCGCCGCCAGCTTGGTCTGCTGCACCTTCTGGGCCAGCAGGCCGGCGTCCTCGAGGAACATCAGCACCGGCCCGTCCTCCCGCCCGCCCAGCGGCGCCAGGTAGGCATTGATCCGCGTCGTGCCGTCGGCGGAAAGGAAGGATGGCGGCTGCAGCAGCGGATTGCCCTGCCGCCGCCAGTCCGCGAGCATGCGGGCCAGGTGGGGCGCGAGCCGGGCCAGGTCCTGCCCCGGCTCCCGGGTGCGGATGCCGGCATGCTCGGCGGCCGACTGGTTGATGAGGCGGATGCGGTTGGCCTCGTCCACCACGACGATGCTCTCGCGCAGGTTCTGGATGATGTACTCGTTGAGCTGGGCCAGGTTGGCCAGGTCGATGCCCCGCTGGCGGGCCAGCGCCTCGCTCTCCTCGAGCCGCCGCGCCAGCGGGTAGGCCGCCGAGGCGATCATGAAGATGATCGCGCCCAGCACGCCCGCCGCCAGGAACTCGCCGCTCGGCGATATCCGCTCCAGCACGCTGAAGGCCTGCTCCGCCAGTACCGCGAGGGCGGCGACGGCGGCCGCAAAGAAGGCCTGCCGGCCCCGCAGCGTGAGGCTGGCGGCGCCGACGAAGACCACCAGCAGGCCGCCGATGCCGCTCTGGATGCCGCCACTGGCATGCATCAGCAGCGTGACGGCCAGGATGTCGGCGGCCAGCTCGAGCAGTGCCACACGGGGCAGGATCAGGGGCCGCTGCCACTGCCACGCAAGGACCAGGAGCGAGAACCCGCAATACACGGCGGACGTGCTCAGGAAGAGCGCCGGATCCCGCGTGCCGAGGATGGGCGATACCGGGAAGCCGAGGGCGATCACCAGCATGGTGGCCGCGATGGCAGCGCGGAACACGCCGACGAAGCGCAGCACCCGGCGCGATGCATCGTTGCCGATGCTCCGGGTGAACTCCTCGGCGGGAGGTCGCAGCGGTTCGTGGAATGTCTGTTCGGCAGCAGCCATGCGTGCAGACCGGGAATGCCAACACGCATTATGTCTGCCCCCGGGGCTGGTTGGGTGGCAGGATGCGTGATCGCATTCCCACTTTGACTCAAAGCACAATTCCCCCACAATAGCCGCCTTCCGGCGCGGGCAGGCCCCCAGTAATCCCTTATGAATCTTCACGAATACCAGTCCAAGGAGCTGTTCCGGCGCTTTGGCATCGAGGTACCGGCGGGCGAGGTCGCGGCAACCCCGGCCCAGGCCGTGGCCGCTGCCGGGCGCCTGGGCGGCAAGATCTGGGT
The DNA here is from genome assembly GCA_964613445.1 of uncultured Chromatiaceae bacterium. Taxonomy (GTDB): domain Bacteria; phylum Pseudomonadota; class Gammaproteobacteria; order Steroidobacterales; genus SHZI01. The sequence goes on from CAZTGY010000207.1 coordinate 4,181, forward strand.
CGTGAAGGCCCAGGTCCACGCGGGCGGCCGCGGCAAGGCTGGCGGCGTCAAGCTGGCCCGGAGCCCCGAGGAGGTCGGCCGGCTGGCCCGGGACATGCTCGGCACCCAGCTGGTGACCAAGCAGACCGGCGCGCAGGGCATGCCGGTGAACCAGGTCTACGTGGAATCCGGCAGCGAGATCGCCCGTGAGCTCTACCTGAGCCTGCTCGTGGACCGGGGCCGGGAGCGCATCGCCTTCATCGGCTCGGCGGCCGGCGGCATGGACATCGAGGAAGTGGCCGCGAAGACGCCGGAGAAGATCCTCACCACCGCCATCAATCCCGCTGCCGGCCTGATGCCCTACCAGGCGCGGCAGCTGGGCTACGGCCTCGGCCTCACCAGCGAGCAGGTCACCCGGTTCGTGGCGATGGCGCAGAAGCTCTACCGGCTCTTCAACGAGTGCGACGCCAGCCTGCTGGAAGTGAACCCGCTCATCGTCATGACCGCGGGCGAACTCGTGGCGCTGGACGCGAAGATCAACATCGAGGAGAACGCGCTCTTCCGGCAGCGGGAACTGCAGACCATGCGCGATTCCAGCCAGGAGGACGACATGGAGCGCCGGGCTGCCGAGCACGACCTCAACTACGTCTCGCTCGACGGCAACATCGCCTGCATGGTGAACGGCGCCGGCCTGGCCATGGCCACCATGGACCTCATCAAGCTCCACGGCGGCGAGCCTGCCAACTTCCTCGACGTTGGCGGCGGCGCCACGCCTGAGCGGGTCGCGGCGGCCTTCAAGCTGATCCTCTCCAACCCGCAGGTGAAGGCGATCCTGGTGAACATCTTCGGCGGCATCGTGCGCTGCGACCTCATTGCCGAGGGCATCATCAGCGCGGTCCGCGACGTGAAGGTGGCGGTGCCCGTCGTGGTCCGCCTCGAGGGCACCAACGTGGACCAGGGACGGAAGATGCTGAAGGACAGCGGGCTAGCCATCACCGCCGCCGACGATCTCACCGACGCGGCCCGCAAGGCCGTCGAATCGGTAGGAGCGCGTTCACGCGCGACCGGCGGAATCGCGCCTGAAGGCGCTCCTACATGAGCGTCCTCGTCAACAAGGGCACCCGGGTCATCTGCCAGGGCCTCACCGGCAAGCAGGGCTCCTTCCACGCCCAGCAGTGCATCGAGTACGGCACGCAGATCGTGGCGGGCTGCACGCCGGGCCGCGGCGGCACCGGGCACCTGGGGGTGCCCGTGTTCAACACCATGCCGGAGGCCGTCCAGGCCACGGGCGCGGACGTCAGCGTGATCTTCGTGCCCGCGCCGGGCGCGGCCGACGCTATCCTCGCGGCGGCGGACGCCGGCGTGAAGCTGATCGTGTGCATCACCGAGGGCATCCCGGTGCTCGACA
>CAZTGY010000208.1:0-1018 GCA_964613445.1 uncultured Chromatiaceae bacterium
CGGGGCTTCAGCCGCGACCCCCTCCCCGCTCGAGGTGCGCGGACTCGATTCTCGCGGGGACGGGGTCGCGGCTGAAGCCGCTCCTACGGCGGCCGATGACGTCGAGGCGACCCTGCGCGACATCTGGCAGGCGCTGCTGAAGCGCGACGAGGTGGGCCTGGACGAGGACTTCTTCCTGCTCGGCGGGCACTCGCTGCTGGCCACCCGCCTGGTGGCCCGGATCCGTGACCGCCTGGGCGTCGAGCTGCCGCTGATCCGGGTGTTCGAGGCCCCCACCATCCGGGGCCTCGCCCCCTTCCTCCGGCCCGCAGGAATCCGGAATCCCGTTCCGGACGATTACTCACGCGGGGACGGGCCTTCCAGCCGCTCCCCGCTGGCATAAACCGGGGCGATTGCCCCCGGACCCATTACAATCCGACCCGCGGACAGCGCGCGGCCGGACCTGACATGAGGTGCATCATGGGCAGCAAGATCCGTACCGTAGCGCGTGCCGCGGACCAGGAAACCACAGGAGCCGGCGTAGTGTCCAACCAGCCCGTCGTCAAGCTGCCCGTGTCCGAACAGGACGAGAAGCGGGCCATCGACACGATGACCGACCGCTTCCGCGACATCATCACCCTGCTCGGCGAGGACGTGCAGCGCGAAGGCCTGGTGAAGACGCCCGAGCGGGCGGCCAAGGCGTTCTGGTTCCTGACGCGCGGCTACCGGCAGGACATCGGCTCGCTGATCAACGAGGCCGTGTTCACCAGCGACACGGACGAGATGGTGATCGTACGCAACATCGAGATGTACTCCATGTGCGAGCACCACATGCTGCCCTTCATCGGCAAGTGCAACGTGGCCTACCTGCCCAACGGCAAGGTGCTCGGCCTGTCGAAGATCGCCCGCATCGTGGACTTCTTCGCCCGCCGCCTGCAGATCCAGGAAGTCCTGACGAAGCAGATCGCGGAGTGCGTGCAGTCCGCCATTGGCGGCAAGGGCGTCGGCGTGGTCATCGAGGCCCAGCACATGTGCATGA
>CAZTGY010000208.1:1028-5556 GCA_964613445.1 uncultured Chromatiaceae bacterium
GCGGTGTCGAGAAGCAGAACTCCGTGATGACGACCTCCTGCATGCTCGGCAACTTCCGCTCCCACCCGCAGACGCGGAACGAGTTCCTGCGGTTGCTGGGCAACTGATTGACGGACAAGATGCCGGGGCTCCGTGGCTGAGGGCATCGACCCGGCCCACCGGCGCGTGATCCTCGCGTCGTCGCTCGGCACCGTGTTCGAGTGGTACGACTTCTACCTCTACGGGGCCCTGTCCGGGATCATCGCGCGGCAGTTCTTCTCCGGCGTGAACGAGACCACCGGCTTCATCTTCGCCCTGCTGGCCTTTGCCGCCGGCTTCTTCGTGCGGCCGTTCGGCGCACTCGCTTTCGGCCGGCTGGGCGACCTGGTGGGCCGCAAGTACACCTTCCTGGTCACCATCGTCCTGATGGGTGGCGCGACCGCCCTGGTCGGGGTGCTGCCGGGCTACGCCAGCATCGGCGTGGCGGCGCCGGTCATCCTGATCACCCTGCGCCTGCTGCAGGGGCTCGCCATCGGCGGGGAATACGGCGGCGCCGCGACCTACGTGGCGGAGCACGCGCCGCCGGGACGGCGCGGCCTCTACACGAGCTGGATCCAGACCACGGCGACGCTGGGCCTGTTCCTGTCCCTGGTCGTGATCCTGGGCTGCCGCCTCGCCTTCGGTGAGGATTTCGAGGACTGGGGCTGGCGGGTGCCCTTCCTCTTCTCGATCCTGCTGCTGGCCGTCTCGGTGTACATCCGCCTGCAGCTGCAGGAATCGCCGGAATTCCTCGAGATCAAGCAGGCGGGCCAGCTGTCGAAGGCGCCGCTGACCGAGGCCTTCGGCAAGCCCGCGAACCTGAAGATCGTGCTGCTGGCGCTGTTCGGCGCGACGGCCGGGCAGGCCGTCGTGTGGTACGGGGGGCAGTTCTACGCGCTGTTCTTCATGGAGAAGGTCTTGCAGGTGGAGCCCGGCGCGGCGAACCTGGTCATCGCCGCGGCGCTGCTGGTGGGCACGCCGTTCTTCATCGTCTTCGGCTCGCTGTCGGATCGCTGGGGCCGCAAGCCGATCGTGCTGGCGGGCTGCGCCCTGGCGGCGCTCACCTACTTCCCGGTGTTCAAGGCCCTGACCCACTACGCGAATCCGGCGCTGGAGCGCGCGGTGGCGGAAGCGCCGGTGCAGGTCCTGGCGGACCCGGCCGGTTGCTCGTTCCAGTTCGATCCGGTCGGGCGGGCCGCCTTCACCAGCGCCTGCGACATCGCCAAGTCGGCCCTGGCGAAGGCCGGGATTCCCTACTCGACGGGCCCCGGCGGCCCCGGCGCCCTGGTGCAGGTCGGGACGGGCCCCGCGGCCGTGCGCGTGCCGGCCTTCGACGGGCGGGGGCTGGATGCCGCGGAGCTCGGGCAACGCCGGGCGGAGTTCACGGCGACCTTGCGCCGCGCGCTGGACGTGGCGGGCTACCCGGCGAAGGCGGACATGGCGGAGGCGAACTTCCCGATGCTGGTGGTGCTCTGCGCCTGGCTGGTGCTGCTGGTGACGATGGTCTACGGCCCGCTCGCGGCCTGGCTGGTGGAGCTGTTCCCGACGCGCATCCGCTACACCGCCATGTCCCTGCCGTACCATGTCGGCAACGGGTGGTTCGGGGGCTTCCTGCCGGTGACGGCGTTCGCCATCGTGGCCGCCACGGGCGACATCTACAGCGGGCTCTGGTACCCGATCGTGGTGGCGTCCATGACCGTGGTCGTCGGCGGCCTGTTCCTCCGGGACGGGCGAAAGTGAGGGTCCGTGGCACCCGTTGATCGCTGGCAGCACGACGGCGTGCGCGTCGTCCCCGGGAATTCCCTCGACGCGAACACCGCCCAGACGCCGGGCATGGACCGCCGCGCGGCGATAACCACGGCCCGGGTCGGGGCGCAGAAGCTCTGGGCGGGCGCCGTGCACATCCACCCGGACGCGAAGACCGGGCCCCACCACCACGGGCCTCTGGAAAGCGTGATCTACGTGATCCGGGGCCGCGCCCGCATGCGCTGGGGGGACCGCCTCGAGTTCACGGCGGAGGCGGGCCCCGGCGACTTCATCTACGTGCCGCCCTTCGTGCCGCACCAGGAGATCAACGCCAGTCCGACCGAAGTGCTGGAGTGCGTGCTGGTGCGGAGCGACGGGGAGGCGGTGGTGGTGAACCTGGACATCGAGCCCGTCGAGGCGCCGCAGGCGGTGGCGTGGGTGGACCCGATCCACCGGGAGTGAGGAACCCTCCCGTCGGGCGCCCATCACGGGCCTGATCCCGGGTCATTTACCTTAACGTCGCAGACATCGGCCCGCGTTGGTGCATACTCTCAGGCGTTCAGGAACAACAACAACTCTTAAGAACAACCCAAAGGCCTGGCCATGCGATTCCGATTGCTCGCGGGTCTCCTGTGTGCCCTGCTCGGGAACAGCGCAAGCGCAGTGGTCATCGCGTACACCGCGACGAACCAGGGCGGCAGCCGCTGGCAGTACGAATATACCGTCGCCAACGACCCGGGCGGCAGCGCCATCGCGGAATTCACCATTCAATTCGCGCTCGGCAGCTATGCCAATCTCCTCGTCGCCGCGTCCCCGGCAGGCTGGGATTCCCTGGTCGTGCAACCCGATGCCGGTCTCCCGGACGACGGCTTCCTGGATGCGCTGGCACTTGGCGCCGGCATCGCCCCCGGGGCGGGCCTCGGCGGCTTTGCAGTGACCTTCGATTACCTCGGTGCCGGCACGCCCGGCCCCCAGGCCTTCGACATCGTGGATCCGGGCACATTCGCGAGCCTGGCCAGCGGCACGACGACGGCCGCCGCCGTGCCGGCGCCGCCCGCCGGCTGGCTGCTGGCGACCGCCCTGGCCATCGGCGCCCGGCGCTGCCGGCGGCGAGCCGCGTGAAGCGCACCCGCCTTGCGCCGCTGGCGCTGGTCGCGGTCCTGATCGCGGCCTGCGGTGGCGGTGGCGGTGGCGGTGGCGGTGGGGGCGGAAGCGCCGCGGTGCCGGACGACAATGGCGCGCCACCGGACGGTGATGGCGACCCGACGGCGACGCTTGCGCTGGTGGTGGCCGAGCCGGCAGGCATCACCACCGATGCCGTAACGCTCGTGGGCAGCCAGCGCGTCGGCCGCACGACTTTCGAGTACACCTACCGGGTCACCGTCACGAACTCTTCGGCGCTGAGCCTGCAGGGCGTGAGGGGCAACGTCACCAGCTCCGCGGCGACGACTCTCGTTACCGACGGCGAGCTGGCCTTCGGTGACATCGTCGCCGGCGCCACGGTCACGAGCAGCGACACGTTCACCATCCGCCAGGACCGCCTCGCGCCGTTCGACCCGGCGAGCCTGGCATTTGTCCTGACGGAAGCGCCGTCCGGCCCGCTCCCGCCGACGAGCATCGAGCTGATCGACCAGGCCGTCGTCGACGGCGTGATCGATGACGGGACCGCGCTCGTCTACAAGGTGTACGCCGCGTTTGGCGACGGGCGGCTGCCGGCGGAGTACCGGGGCGACGACTCGCGCCAGTTCGACAGCCCCGTGATGGGGGAGGTGGCTGAGCGTTTCGCGGGCCTGTCGGCAGGCAACCAGGCGCTGCTCGCCCCCTTCCTCGTGCCGCCGGCGTACGAGGCGAGCTGGTGGGGTGCGCAGCAGGCGGCGGCAGGCCAGATCGCGTCACCGGCCCGCGCCACGGGCCGCGCGAGCCCGGCCGCCGCTCCCTGTCCGGGCTGCCCGAGCACGCTCTGGGGCTCGGTCAGCCGCCCGAATGGCCGCGTGAAGGTGTGGTGGCAGGCGGTCCGGTCCCAGGACGAGGCGCTGGCCGCGGACATCCTCGACATCATCGAGGACAAGGTGTGGGACACCGAGTCGGCGCTCATGGGCGGACGGGAGCCGCTGTCCGACAGCGGCCAGGCCCTGAACGGGGGCGATGGCCTCCTGGACATCTACCTGGCGACCATCGCCGCCGGCGGACGGGGCCTCACGGTGGCCTACCCGCCCGGCTGCAAGGTGCGCCCGGCCTTCATCGTCATCAATCCTTCGTCCACCCGGCAGATGCGGTCGGTCATCGCCCACGAGTTCTTCCACACGCTGCAGTTCACCTACAACGTCTCGTCCGGTTGCACCGAGTACGAGTGGCTCAGCGAAGCCACGGCGCACTGGGCCATGGACCACGTCTATCCCGGCGACAACTTCGAGCAGGAGCGGCTCGGGGATTACATCTGGTACACCGAGCGGGAACTGGAATTCGAGACGGCTGCCTACGGCGCCTACGTCTTCCCGTTTTACCTGGCGCGCTCGCAGGCGCCGTCCCTGATCGCCAACATCTGGGACAGGACGACAGGGGCCGACAGCCTGCAGGCCATCGAGGACGCCATCCCCGGGGGGTTCCGGGAGCGCTGGCCGGAGTTCTCGCTCTACAACTGGAACCGGGAGTCCGTCCACGAGTACCGGGACTGGGACGGTGTCAGCAAGGGTGCGGCACTCGTCATGAATGGCTCGGCGAGCCGCGAGACCCCGGTGGACGCGACGCTTGCCGGCGCCCAGGA
>CAZTGY010000209.1:0-5555 GCA_964613445.1 uncultured Chromatiaceae bacterium
GTTGCGCCGGATCCGCGCCGAGATCGAGCTCGGTCACGGCGGCCTGGTATCGGGAAACAAGATCCAGGGGGGGATGACGGGCGCGATCACTCACCGGGGGCGCCCAATCTACCGGTTTCCGGGGGCGGCACGGTAGACTGCCCGCCGCATGACCGGACGGGAAAGCATGGAGTTCGACGTGGTGATCGTGGGGGCCGGGCCCTGCGGTCTCGCGGCCGCCTGTCGCGTGCTCCAGCTTGCCGCCGGGGCCGGTCGCGAGGTGTCCGTCTGCGTCGTCGAGAAGGGCGCCGAGATTGGCGCGCACATCATTTCCGGCGCCGTCCTCGAACCGACGGCGCTGGCGGAGCTCTTTCCGGACTGGCGGGACCGGGGCGCTCCCGTGGCCACGGCGGTTTCGCGGGACGAGTTTCTCTGGCTGCGCAATGACGCGGCCAGCATGGGCGTGCCGGAGTTCCTCATCCCGCGCCCGATGCGCAATCACGGCAACTACATCATCAGCCTGGGCCGTCTCTGCCAGTGGCTGGGGCAGCAGGCCGAGGCGCTGGGCGCGAACCTGTTCCCGGGCTTCGCCGCATCCCGCGTGCTGTACGAGGCTGGCCGGGTTGCCGGCGTCATCACCGGCGACCTGGGCCGGGGCGCCGACGGCAGCGAGAAGGCGGGCTTCCAGGCGGGCTACGAGCTGCGGGGCAGGTACACGATCTTCGCCGAGGGCTGCCGCGGCCATCTGGGCAAGGAACTGATGGATGTCTACCGGCTGCGGGAGGACTGCGACCCCCAGCATTTCGGCATCGGCCTCAAGGAAATCTGGACCGTCGATCCCGCCAGGCATCGCGAGGGGCTCGTGGTGCACACGGTCGGCTGGCCGCTCGACGCCCGGACCGAGGGCGGCGGGTTCCTGTATCACGCGGCCAACAACCAGGTGTACCTGGGGATCATCATTGCGCTGAACTACACCAATCCGCACCTGAATCCCTTCGAGGAGTTCCAGCGCTGGAAGCAGCACCCGGCCATCCGGCAGGTGCTGGAGGGCGGGCAGCGCGTGAGCTATGGCGCCCGGGCGGTGAACAAGGGCGGCCTGCAATCGCTGCCAAAGCTGGTGTTTCCCGGCGGGCTGCTGGCGGGCTGCGACGCGGGATTCCTCAACGGCGCCAAGATCAAGGGCTCCCACACCGCCATGAAGACGGGAATGCTCGCTGCGGAATCCGTGTTTGCGGCACTGGGCCAGGGTGATGCGGCGCCAGCCGTGCTCGACACCTTCGAGTCGGCCGTCCGGAACTCCTGGGTGTGGCACGAACTCGAGGAGGGCAGGAACTTCGGACCGGCCCAGAAGAAATTCGGCTTGCTGCTGGGCGGTGCGTTCACCTGGGTGGACCAGAACCTGTGCCGCGGCCGGCTGCCGTTCACGCTCCGGAGCCGCGAGCCGGACCACCTGGACCTGCGTCCTGCCCGGTCAGCGCCCCGGATCACCTACCCGAAGCCTGACGGCCGCGTCAGTTTTGACCGCCTGTCCTCCGTATTCCTGTCGAGCACGAATCACGAGGAGGACCAGCCCTGCCACCTGCAGCTGCTGGATCCGGCCGTCCCGATCGCCCGGAACCTGCCGGAGTTCGACGAGCCGGCCCAGCGCTACTGCCCGGCCGGTGTGTACGAGATCGTCAGGCAGCCGGACGGGACGCCGCGCTTCCAGATCAATGCCCAGAACTGCGTCCACTGCAAGACCTGCGACATCAAGGATCCGTCGGCCAACATCCGGTGGGTGACGCCCGAGGGTGGCGGCGGCCCCAACTACTCGGGGTTGTTGGCGCGGATACAGCCGCGACCTGGACATCCCGCCCCGAGCCTCACAGCCACCGCACGGATGGCCAGGTCGCGGCTGAAGCCGCTCCTACGGCAGCTCGATGGCGGTCGCGATGGCCTCGCCGCCGCCGATGCAGGCCGTGGCGACGCCCCGGCGCGCCCCGCGCTGCTTCAGCGCGTGGATCAGCGTCACCAGCAGGCGGGCACCGGTGGCGCCGATGGGGTGGCCGAGGGCGCAGGCGCCGCCATTCACGTTGACCTTGTCCCGGGCGATGCCGAGATCCTTCATCGCCGCCATGGTTACGCAGGCAAATGCCTCGTTCACCTCGAAGAGGTCCACGTCGGACACCTTCCACCGGCTGGCGGCGAGCAGCTTCTGCACGGTCGGTGCCGGCGCGGTGGTGAACCATTCGGGCTCCTGGGCATGGCTGGCCTGCGCCACGCTGCGGGCCAGTGGCGTGAGCCCGCGGCGGACGGCCTCGCTGGCGGTCATCAGCAGCACGGCAGCCGCGCCGTCGGAGATGGACGAGGAGGTGGCTGCCGTCACCGTCCCGTCCCTGGCAAACGCCGGACGCATCGACGGAATCCGCTGGACGTCGCAGCGGCCCGGCTCCTCGTCGGCCGACACGACCGTCTCGCCAGCACGGCCCCGGACGGTCACCGGCACGATCTCGGCCGTGAAGCTGCCGGTGGCAGCGGCGGACAGGGCCCGCTGGACTGACTCGATGGCAAAGGCATCCTGGTCGGCCCGCGAGAAACCGTAGCGCCTGGCCGTGGCTTCCGCGAAGGCCCCCATCATCTGGCCGTCGTAGGGATTCTGGAGCCCGTCGTAGAACATGTGGTCCAGGACTTCCTGGTGGCCCATGCGGTAGCCGGCGCGTGCCTTGGGCAACAGGTAGGGCGCGTTGCTCATGGATTCCATGCCGCCGGCCAGGACCACGGTGGCACCGCCCGACCTGATCAGGTCAGCGCCCAGGTGTACCGTCTTCATGCCGGACCCGCAGACCTTGTTGATCGTGGTGGTCGGCACGGCAACCGGCAGGCCGGCGGCCAGGCTGGCCTGCCGGGCGGGCGCCTGCCCCAGTCCCGCCTGGAGGACCGCGCCCACGAGGGCTTCCCCGATGTCGGCCGGCGGGACCCCCGCGTCGGCCAGGCAGGCCCGGGCCGCCGTCGCGAAGAGTTCGGGCGCCCCGACCGGGGACAGCGCCCCCTGAAATGCGCCGATCGCCGTGCGGCGGGCGGCGACGATCACCACGGATTCACTTGACAAGAACGCACTCCCCACGAGGCCTGCCAAAAAGTGGGGCGGATTATGCGGTGCAAAATGAACTTCGCCAAGCGGCCCGGGCGCCGCAGCATGGCGGCGGTCAATCCGCCGGTGCCGGTTTCAGGACGGCGACGTGAGATCCGGCTCGCCCAGGTCCGCCAGGATGCTGCGCCGCGCTTCGGCCAGCAGCGTGGCCACGTGATCGGTCGCGGACGGGACCAGGGCGGGCTTCACGATGACCTCGAGGTGGCCCGGCCTCGGCAGGGCCCGTGAGGCGGGCAGCATGTGGCGGCTGCCCCGGATCACCACGGGGACCACCGGGACCTGGCCGCGGACTGCCGCGGCAAAGGCCCCGTTGTGAAAGCGCCGCAGGCCCGGTTCCCCGGTGAACGTGCCCTCCGGAAAGAAGGCGAGGGATTCCTGCGCCCGGGCCTTCTGCAGGATTCGCCGCGCGTCAGCAGCGCTCTTGTGCGCATCCTTGCGTTCAACGAATTCGGATCCGATACGTCTAAGGAGGAAGTGGGCCAGAGGGACGCGGGTCATCTCGCGCTTGATGACGAAGCCGAAGCGCGGCGGCAAGGCCGCCGTCAGGAGCGGCCCGTCCAGGTAGCTCGCGTGGTTGGCGACGATAATGCAGGGTTCATCCGGGATGTGACTCAATCCACGAACCAGCAGCCGCGTTCCGGTAAGACGGAACACGCCCGCGGCAGTGCGGCGGACGACGCGGCGACGGGTGCCCAGACCCGGCAGGGCGGCCACCAGCGCCACGGTGAGCAGGGCCATGACCAGGAAGACGGTCGTGGCGTACACCCCGAACAGGCCGTGCCAGAGGCGGCTGAACATGGCTTGCATCCGGTCGTTTAGTTAAATCGTAAGTTTATGTAATTCATCATAATTTGTGAGTGTGGTCACGCCGGCAAAAAGCTGCCGCACCCATACTCGCCTCTCGTCAAAGGCACCGGACTGAAGTAGTAATGTCACCAGCGTCCGTCAATCGCGTCACGAGCAGTTCAACCCCGACATCGTCCGAGGGAATCATCGACAAGTTTCTCGATGCCATCTGGATGGAGCGGGGCCTGTCCACCAATACGCTCGGCGCGTATCGGGCGGACCTGCTGGCCCTGCAGCGCTGGCTTGCGCAGCGCGACACCAGCCTGATGTACGCCACCCGCGCCGACCTGCTCGCCTTCATCGCCAACCGGGCGAAGGAGGGCGCCAAGCCCCGTTCCACGGCCCGGCAGCTTTCCAGCTTCCGGCGCTTCTACCGCTTCCTGCTGCGCGAAGGCGTCATCCAGGAAGATCCGACCGTCAAGATCGAGATGCCGAAGATCGGCCGCTCGCTGCCGAAGTCTCTCACGGAAATCGAGGTCGAGTCGCTGCTGGCGGCCCCCGAGATCTCGGATCCCCTGGGCCACCGGGACCGCGCCATGCTCGAGGTGCTGTATGCCACGGGCCTGCGCGTGTCCGAGCTCATCAACCTGAAGCAGAACCAGGTGAACCTGAACCAGGGCGTGCTGCGCATCCGTGGCAAGGGCGACCGGGAGCGGCTCATTCCGCTCGGCGAGGAATCCCAGCGCTGGGTCCGGGAGTTCATGACCGGCCCGCGGGTGGAGATCCTGCTGGAGCGGCAGAGCGAGTACCTGTTTCCCACCCGCCGGGGTGACCGCATGACGCGCCAGGCGTTCTGGCACATCATCAAGCGCTACGCGAAGAAGGCCGACATCAACGGCAAGCTCTCGCCCCACACCCTCCGCCACGCGTTCGCCACGCACCTCCTGAACAATGGCGCCGACCTGCGCGTGGTGCAGATGTTGCTGGGCCACAGCGATCTCTCGACCACGCAGATCTACACCCACGTGGCCCGGGAGCGCATGAAGGAACTGCACGCCCAGCACCACCCGCGCGGCTGATGCCCGGTGCCGGCCGGGAGCGTCCGGAGCCACGTGTTAATATCGCCGCCGCTCGTGGCGGGGACTGAACCTCGGTTCCGATAGCCGGTCCAACGGGCAAACCGTCCTGGCCCGACCACCAAGGTGCTGATCATGTTCCTGCGAAACCCGATTCCTGCGCTCGGCGCGCTCCTCATGCTGACTCTCCCGCCGGGCCCGCTGGTGGCGCAGCCGGCCCCACCCCCCGCGGCCACGCCGACGCCGGCCACCGACGCCCGGGCCGCCATCGCCGCCAAGTTTCCCGAGATCCGGCCGGAGCAGATCGCCCCCTCGCCGGTTCAGGGCCTCTACGAGGTCCGCATCGGGTCGAAGATCGCCTACGTCTCCGCCGACGGCAAGTACCTGGTCCAGGGCGAGATCATCGAGCTTGCCAGCGACCTGAACCTCACCGAGAGCCGCCGCGAGGGCGTGCGGCGCGACGTGCTCGCGGGCGTCAGCGAGGGCGGCATGGTCGTGTTCTCGCCGCCGAACCCCACGAGCACCATCACCGTCTTCACCGACATCGACTGCGGCTACTGCCGCCAGCTGCACAGCGAGATCGC
>CAZTGY010000210.1:0-5554 GCA_964613445.1 uncultured Chromatiaceae bacterium
GCTCTTGGCCAGCACGTTGCGCACGCCGGCGCACTCGAAAACGGCGCGCATGGCGCCGCCGGCGATGATGCCGGTACCGTCCGAAGCAGGCTGCATGTAGACCCGCGTGGCGCCGTGGCTGCCTGACTGCGGGTAGTACAGCGTGTCCTTCTTCAAGGGCACCGACTTCAGGTTCTTGCGGGCCGCCTGCATCGATTTCTGGATCGCGGCAGGTACTTCGCGCGCCTTGCCATACCCGAAGCCGACCTTGCCCTTGCCATCACCAACGACGGTGAGCGCCGTGAAACCGAACTGCCGGCCGCCCTTGACGACCTTCGCCACGCGATTGACGGCGACGAGCTTCTCGAGATAGTCGTCGCCCTCGCCGGAGCGTTCCGGAGCCATGCCTTCCTGTCTTCGCGCCACTGTCAGAACTCCAAGCCGTTTTCGCGGGCGGCCTCGGCCAATGCCTTGACTCGCCCGTGGTACTGGAACCCGGACCGGTCAAACGCAACGCGCGTGACACCGGCCGCCTTCGCCTTCTCAGCAATCGTCCGGCCCACCATGGCAGCCGCGGCGATGTTGCCGGTGCCGTCGAGGGCGTCGCGCACTTCCTTCTGCAACGTGGAAGCGGCCGCCATCACCGTGCCCCCGTCGGGGCCGATGACCTGCGCATAGATGTGCCGCGGGGTGCGGTGAATGGTCAGCCGCGCCACGCCCAACTCGCGGATCTTGGCCCGGGAACGCCGGGCACGCCGCAGTCTGCTGTCTTTCTTGTTCATAGCGACTCGAAGTCACGATTGCCTGGATCCGTCGCCTGCGACCTCGTCGCAAGCCGGACCGGGCGCAATCGCCTACTTCTTCTTCGCCTCCTTCAGTACGACCTTTTCACCCGCGTACCGCACGCCCTTGCCCTTGTAGGGCTCCGGCGGCCGGTAGCGGCGTATGTCTGCAGCAACCTGACCGACCTTGTGCTTGTCGGCCCCCTTGATGATGATTTCCGTCTGGCTGGGCGTGTCGATGGTGATGCCATCCGGCACCGCAAACGCCACCGGGTGCGAGAACCCGAGGGTCAGGTTCAGCTTCTTGCCCTGGGCCTGGGCGCGATAGCCGACGCCCACCAGCTCGAGCTTGCGCTCAAAGCCCTTGGAGACGCCGTTGACCATGTTCGCGAGCAGCGCGCGGGTGGTGCCAGCGATGGCACGATCGCCCTGGGCCTCCGTCCGGCTGGTGATGTTCGCGGCGCCGTCGGCCACGTTGACCGCCACCTGGGGATTCAGCACGTGGCTGAGTTCGCCCTTTGGACCCTTTACGCGCACCTTGCCGCCAGCCTGGGTCAGCTCGACCCCCTTCGGCAGCGGCACGGGCATTTTTGCAACTCTGGACATGGTTGATACCTGGGCTAATTCGTGGGCGCCAATTCCGACGTCAATTCGTCAGGAAACTATGCAGAGCACTTCGCCGCCATGGCCACCGGCCCGGGCGTCGCGATCGCTCATCACGCCCGCAGGCGTCGACACGATGGCAATGCCAAGGCCGCCCTGGATCTTCGGCAGCGAGTCCTTGCCCCGGTAGATACGGAGGCCGGACCGGCTCACGCGCCGGATCTCGTCGATGACCGGGCGCCCCTCGAAGTACTTGAGCTCGATGGACAACTCGCGCTTGTTGCTGCCGGAATCGGCCACCTGGAAACCGGCGATATAGCCTTCATCCTGCAGGACCTTGGCGATGGCCTCCTTCTGCTTGGACGAGGGCATGTTCACGCTCGGCAGGGCCACCTTCTGGGCGTTCCTGATCCGGGTCAGCATGTCGGCAATCGGGTCCGAAAGACTCATGTTCGTTTCGCTCGGTTTCGTTAAGTTGTTTACCAGCTCGCCTTGCGCATGCCCGGGATGTTGCCGGCGAGGGTGAGCTCGCGCAGCTTGGTCCGTGACAGCCCGAACTTCTGGTAGGTACCGCGGGACCGGCCAGTGATCGAGCAGCGGCTGCGCACGCGGCTGGGGCTCGAATCACGGGGCAGCGACTGCAGCTTGTCCACGGCAGCCTGCTTGTCGTCAGGACGCGCCTTCGGATTGGCAATTATCGCCTTCAGCGCCGCCCGCTTCTTCGCGTACTTCTGCACCAGCCTGGCGCGCTTCTCATCCCGGAGAACCATTGATTTCTTGGCCATATCGTGTGCCCGGAGGCGTTCCTTGTCGGTATTCCTGGTAGAGCTACTTGCGGAAGGGGAAATTGAAGGCATCCAGCAGCGCGCGGCCCCGGGCGTCGTCCCCGGCGGTCGTCGTGATGGTGATGTCCATGCCCCGGATCGTATCGATCTGGTCATAGTCGATTTCCGGGAAGATGATCTGTTCCTGCACGCCCATGCTGTAGTTGCCGCGGCCATCGAAGGAGCGGCCATTGAGCCCGCGGAAATCCCGGATCCGGGGCACCGCAATGCTGATCAGGCGGTCGAGGAACTCCCACATGCGCTGGCGGCGCAACGTGACCTTGCAGCCCACGGGATAACCCTCGCGCACCTTGAAGGTGGCGATGGACTTGCGGGCCAGCGTGATCTGCGGCTTCTGGCCGGCGATGCGGGTCATGTCCGCCACCGCCTTCTCGATGACCTTCTTGTCCGTGATCGTCTCGCCCACGCCCATGTTGAGCGTGATCTTGGTAATGCGGGGCAGCTCCATGACGTTGTCGATGCCAAGCTGCTGCTTGAGCTTCGGAACGACCGTGCTTGCGTAATATTCCTGCAACCGTGCCATAGCTTGTTCGCGATGCCGCTCAGGCATCCACGACCTCGTTGTTCGACTTGAAATAGCGGACCTTGCGGCCGTCCTCGAGTGTCCGGAAGCCGACCCGGTCGGCCTTGTCGGTAGTCGTGTTCAGCAACGCCACGTTGGAAATGTGGAGCGACATTTCCTTCTCGACGATGCCTCCCTGCAGACCCTTCGCCGGATTGGGCTTCTGGTGCCGCTTCACGACATTGACGTTCTCAACCCAGACTCGCTCGCCATCGACGCGGGTGACCGCACCCTTGCGGCCCTTGTCGCGGCCCGCAATGACGATTACCTGGTCGTTCTTTCTGATGCGCTTCATCTCAGCTCACTCACAGGACTTCAGGCGCCAGGGAAATGATCTTCATGAAATTCTCGTTGCGCAGCTCACGGGTCACTGGCCCGAAGATGCGGGTACCGATGGGCTCCAGCTTGTTGTTGAGGAGCACGGCCGCGTTGCCGTCGAAGCGGATCACCGAGCCATCCGGCCGGCGGACACCCTTGCGGGTGCGCACGACGACGGCGTTGTAGACCTCGCCCTTCTTGACCTTGCCCCGGGGGATCGCGTCCTTGATGCTGACCTTGATCACGTCACCAACCGACGCATAGCGCCGGCGGGTGCCGCCAAGCACCTTGATGCACATCAACTGCCGGGCGCCGCTGTTGTCGGCTGCCGCAAGGTACGTTTGCATCTGAATCATGTTCGTTTCCCGGTAATGCCAACGTTAAACAGCAGGCTTGCCCGACTCCTCCGCACGACGAAGGACCTCGACGAGACGCCACGCCTTGCGCTTTGAATAGGGCCGGCATTCAGTGATCGCCACCAGGTCGCCGGCCCTGGACGTATTGCCCTCGTCATGGGCCAGGAGCTTGGTCGTGCGACGAACATACTTGCCGTACTGGGGGTGCTTCACCAGTCGTTCGACGACCACCGCGATCGTCTTCTGCATCTTGTTGCTGACCACGGTACCGGTCAGCGTCCGGATCGCCGTCGCGCCATCGACGGCCGGAGCCGCTGCGGATGCGCCCGCCGCCGGCTGCGCCTTGCTGGCTGCCTTGCTCTTGCCGGCGCTCTTCGCGGTCTTCGCGCCGGTGCTGGTCGTTGTCGGGCTCATGCTGCGCCTTCCGTCTTCTTTTGCCGGGACTGCTCGCTGAGCAGGGTCTTTATCCGCGCAATGTTCTTGCGAACCTTGTCGAACTGGTCCGGACGGCTCAGCTGGCCGGTGGCACGCTGCATCCGGAGATTGAACTGTTCCTTGCGGAGGCCGAGCAGCTCTTCAGCCAGCTCGGACTCGGACTTCTTTCGCAGGTCGTTAATTTTCATCGGCCTCTTCCCGGACTATCGGGCACTGGATCAGATCGCGTGACGGCTCACGAAAGTCGTACCGACGGGCAGCTTGGAAGCCGCCAGGCGGAACGCCTCACGAGCGATTGCCTCGGTAACGCCCTCCATCTCGTAGAGGACGGTGCCCGGCTGCACGAGAGCCACGTAGAACTCGACGTTACCCTTGCCGCTGCCCTGCCGGACTTCGAGCGGCTTTGCGGTGACCGGCTTGTCCGGGAAGATCCGGATCCAGACCTTGCCACCGCGCTTCACGTAGCGGGTCATGGCGCGACGGGCTGCCTCGATCTGCCGCGCCGTCAGCCGGCACCGGTCCGTCGCCTTCAGTCCGTACTCGCCAAAGGCCACGGTGTTACCGCGCTGTGCGAGGCCGCGGTTACGGCCCTTGAACTGCTTGCGGAACTTGGTTCGCTTGGGTTGCATCATGGGAGCGATTCCTTAGCGGGCGGCCGGCGCTGCAACTTCTTCCGCCGGCGCCTCCTGCTGATCGAAGACCTCGCCACGGAAGATCCAGACCTTGACGCCGATGACGCCGTAGGTGGTCTGGGCTTCGGACAGCGCGTAGTCCATGTCCGCCCGGAAGGTGTGCAGGGGCACGCGGCCCTCGCGATACCATTCGGTGCGCGCGATCTCGCCACCGTTCAGCCGGCCGGCAACCTGGACCTTGATGCCCTGGGCACCAAGCCGCATCGTGTTGGTGACCGACCGCTTCATCGCGCGGCGGAACATCACGCGGCGCTCAAGCTGCTGGGCGATGCCATCGGCCACGAGCTGCGCGTCAAGCTCGGGCTTGCGGATCTCGGCGATATTGATGCGGACGTCGTTGAGACTCATCTTCAGGAGCTTTGCGACCTGGCTGCGGAGGCTCTCGATGTCCTCGCCCTTCTTGCCGATGACGACACCGGGCCGCGCCGTGTGGATCGTGATGTGGGCCTTCCGCGCGGGCCGCTCGATCTGGATCTTGCCGACCGAGGCCTCCTTGAGCTTCTTCTTGAGGAACTCACGGACACGGAAATCCGCATCGATGTACCGCGGGAACGTGCGGGAATCCGCGTACCACTTGGACGCCCAGTCCCGGGTGATGCCGAGACGGATGCCGATCGGATTGACCTTCTGACCCATGGTTACTCGTCCGCAACTTGAATGGTGATATGGCTGCTGCGCTTCTGCCGGGGCGAAGCGCGGCCCTTGGCCGACGCCTTGAACCGGCGAAGCCGCGGGGCCTCGTTTACAAACACCGTGGCGACCTTGAGCTCGTCGATGTCGGCGGCGTTGTTGTGCTCTGCATTCGCGATGGCAGAGTCCAGCACCTTCTTGAGCAACCCGGCACCCTTCTTGGGCATCAGGTCGAGAATCTGCTTGGCATTCGCCACCGTCTTCCCCCGGATCGCATCGGCAACAAGCCGGCACTTCTGCGGGGAGATCCGGGCGTACTTCAATGTGGCAGAAACCTGCATCGTCAGATCCT
>CAZTGY010000211.1:0-5546 GCA_964613445.1 uncultured Chromatiaceae bacterium
ATGACGAAGCAGGTGTAGGAGTGCCCCACGGAGCGCCAGATCGAGATCGGCACGCCGGGATTCCACTCCGCCAGGTCCACCTGCACGCCCGGCACCGCGTAGGGCATGCTCATGGAGCCTTCGCGTGCTGCGAAGGAGCCCATGAGCCGGTCGAAGAGCGCCACGAAGCCGTCGGCCACGCCGTTGACCACCGGCCTCGGCACCCACTCGGGCATGAAGAGCGAAGTCGTCAGGGGAAACACCAGGCCGTTCATGCTGGCGGCGATCAGCCGGTGCTGCCAGGCAAGGGGCTGACCCTCGCCGTCCAGCGCGGCGCGGAGGCGATGAAGCGTCGCTTCACGGAAGTAGCCGTGCCGGAGATCGTCTTCCCGGGTCCAGACCAGCTGCACCGGCCCGGGCACGCGCCGGGCGATTTCGGCCGCCTCGGTCACGTAGTCCACGATGAAGCGCCGGCCGAAGCCGCCGCCGACCAGCGTGGCATGCACGGTGACCGCGGCCCGGGGCAGCCCGGATACCTCGCAGATCGCCTGGCGCGCGATGTCCGGCCCCTGGGTCGGGATCCAGGCCTCGCAGCCCCCGTCGCGGAACCACACGGTGGCATTCATGGGCTCCATGGGCGCGTGGGCCAGGTAGGGCAGCCAGTACTCCGCTTCCAGGACCCGGGCCGCCTTGCCGAACGCGTCGTCGGCGGCCCCGTCGTCGCGGATGCGATGCCCCTCCTGGGTGTCGAGCTGCCGCCCCTGCTCCGCCCGGATCGACTCGCTGCCGACACCGGCAAGCGGGCCGGGCTCCCACTCCGCGTCGACCGCGGCGCCTGCCTGGCGGGCCAACCAGAAGCTGTCGGCAACCACGGCAATGCCGCTGTGAATGGGGAAGATGTCGCGGACGCCAGGAAGACGCCGGGCGGCCGCCGCATCATGGGATCTCAGGACCGCCCGCAGGGCCGGCGGACGCTTCACGATGGCGGTCACGAGCCCCGGCAGTCGCGTGTCCAAGCCGTACCTGGCCTGTCCGAGAACCTTGGCCGGCACGTCAGGCCGCGGAACGTCGCGGCCGATCCAGCGATAGGTCCCCGGCCCGCCGGACAGCACGACGTCCCCGGGCACGGGCAGCGCTCCGGCTTCCGTGGCGAGCTCGCCGTAGGTCAGCAGCCTGCCACCCGGACCGGTCACGGCGCCGTTGCCGTTCGTCGCGAGCGTCGCCACGTCCAGGCTCCAGCGGCGGGCGGCGGCAGCCATCAGCATCTGCCGGGCGCGGGCGCCCGTCTCCCGGATCGGCAGCCAGCGCCCCGCCATGCTCCGGCTTTCGCCGGTGATCTGGGCGGGATCCTGGAAGAGCGGGTGCACCGGCGCGATCTGCGTGGTGACCTGGCCGGGAGCAACATCGAGTTCCTCGGCCAGCAGGGTGACGTAGCCGGTGGTCACGCCCTGTCCCATCTCGATCTTGTCGACCTGCAGGATGATGGCGCCGTCGGGACGGACCTGCAGCCAGGCATTGGGGTTGAGGCCCGGGGCGCCATCAACCAGGGGCGCCCCGGAAGGATCCGGCCGCAACCAGCTGAGCACCAGGCCGCCGCCGGCCAGCGCGGCGGTGCCCGCCAGCAGTCTTCGCCGGGTTACCAGGGGATCGGCTTGCCGTCGACGTTCACGGGCACGCCCTTGTCCTGGAGCGTGAGCTCGGCGACGAGCTTGTAGAGCGCCGCGGCGCTCTCGGCGGGCTTCAGCGCCTTGCCGGTATAGCCGGAGTCCTCGAGCATGTCGGTCTCCACCATGCCGGGCGCCAGCAGGGCAACGATGATCCCGCGGCCCATCAGGTCATTGCGCAGCGCGCGCATCCCCATGTTCATGGCCGCCTTGCTCGTCTGGTAGAAGTAGAAGCGGGACATGCGGCCCATCAACGTGAGGGAGCCAAGCCCGCTCGTCATCCCGATGATCTTCTTCTGCTTGCTGGCCTCGACGTTGGCCACGAAGGCCTCCGACAGTTTCAGCGGGCCGAAGACATTGGTGTTCATCACCTCGCTGAACAGCTCCTGGTCGAAGTTGCCGAACTGCTGGTTCTCGATGGGCGTGCCCAGCCAGCCGGCGTTGTTGAACAGCACGTCGATGGGAACGCCCTTGTACTTCGCGGCAAGCTTGCCGATCTGGCCCACGTCGGTCACGTCCAGCTGCTCGATGATCACCTTCGGATTCGCCGCAGCCAGCGCCTTCAGTTCGTTGGCCTTCTTCGGGGTGCGGCAGGTGGCAATGACGTTCCAGCCCTGGGCCGCGTATTCCGTCGCCAGCGCCAGGCCGACTCCCCGGTTGGAGCCCGTGAGGAGGATCGTGGGGCTCGCCGGATCGCGCACGTTGGCCGCGGTTGCGGGCGAGATCGCCCCGGTCAGCGCCAGGACGGCGACAGCAAGCCGGCAGGACAGATTTCTCATCGCAGCAGAATCCGGGTCAACGAGAGGGGACGGGAAGTCTAGACGAATTCAGGTCCGGTTCCCCACTCCCCGGACCGGCCGGTGGCCATGGATGCACGCGCCGCGTGTACTCCACCGAGGCGGCCGGCAGCGGAAACCTGGGCTGGCGCACGGAGGTAGGCACCGCGTCCTTGACCTTGTGGGCCAGCAGGCTGGCGGGTGCCTCGTCCGCCTCCACCCAGCGCTCGAGGGCCGACAGGTAGTCGATGTCGGCCGCGCCGGGGCCGCCGCCGCAGTGGAGCATGCCGGGCACCAGGAAGAGCCGCGCGAATTCGTCGAGTTGGTCGGCGCCGAGGCGATTCCGTGCCTCACGCCAGTAGTCCAGCGTGTGGGCCGGCATGAGGCTCTCGTCCACAGAGCCGTGATAGACGAGGAGGCGACCGCCGTGGGAGCGGAAGCGCTCCAGGTCCGGGCGAAAGCCCGCGACGGCGGCCGTCGCGGCGAATTTCCCGGGACCGGCGTCGAAGTCCACGACGGGCAGCGGCGACGACATGGGCGGGTCCGGCTCGTAGGCCAGGTAACGGGACCAGTTCTCCACGATGAACTGGAAGAAGGGCTGTTTGCCGGGTGGCGCGAGCAGCGACTTCCCCCAGGTGAACTCGCTGCCCACCGGCGAGCCGCCGGATGACCAGGGCTTGCCGGCGCTGGTGCGGGGCCCGCTGTAGATGCGGTTCGCGGCTTCGACCTGGGCGGCGGTGAGGCAGGCGGGCGGCGCGGCGCCCGACTCGCCGGCGGTGGAGCATTGCAGGGCATCCGGCTTGAAGCGGCAGGCTTCGGGGTCGCTGATGACGCCGTCCACCGCGCCATCCTGGGCATCGCAGGCCGCGAGGGCGGCCTTGCCGAGCAGCTCGAACTCGGCCCGCTTCAGGAGGGGCTCGCCGCCCGGGCCGGCATTGGCCGCGAGCAGCCAGGCCATGTGGGGCACCGAGAGCGACTGGTTGAACGGTGCCCCGGCGATGATCCCGTCGTAGTCCTCGGGGTAGCGCTCGGCGGCGACCAGCGCCTGGCGCCCGCCGGTGGAGCAACCGCGGAAGTAGGCGTAATCCGGCCGGTTGCCGTAGTAGTTGGCGACGAGTTCCTTGGCAGCCAGCGTCGTGACGTGGGTGGCCCGGTGGCCGAAATCGAGCTCCAGGGCCGGGTTGTTCCAGGCCCACCGGGCGTCCGACGTGTCGCCGGTGCGGTGGCCCATGTCGGTGGTGGCGGCGGCGTAGCCCCGGGCTAGGGCGTCTTCCATGCCCTGGATCTGCAGGATCCCGCACAGGCCCGAACACCCGGTCACCAGCAGCTTGCTGTTCCAGTCCCTGACCGGCATGCGGACCTCGAAGCCCGCCTGCGGGTCGATGAAACCGCTCACGCGGCAGAGCGCGGGTTGATCACCGGCGGGAGCCAGCATGCCGACTTCCGTCAGCCGGACGCTGGCGCCCGTCGCTTCGCTGAGATCGATGGCCTTCAGCGCCTCGCAGGCGAAGCGGTCGGCAGCATCTGCCGGCGCAACCGGCTCGGCATGCGACGGGCCCCAGGCCAGAGCGCCGAGAAGGACGACGAGGCGCATCATGAACACAGCAGGCCTGCAGCGAGACTGGCTGCAAATTGCCGGACTGGGTTCAGCGGGTCAAGCCGTCTGCCGCTGGCCGGGCTGCCAGAACCCCGGCTACCGGCCCGGCGACCGGCTGGACGAATAGCCGCCCGGACGCCCGCCGCCGCGGCGCTGGTTGTGGCCGTTGGAATTGCCGTTCCGCGGACCGCCTTCGCCACGCTGGCCTCCGCTGCGCTGGCCGCCGTTCCGCTGGGCAACCGCGCGCGGATCCACATAACGCTCTTCCTTCACCGCAGGCCGGTTCGGGCGAACGGGCGGATCGGAGATCGCCGGAAGCTGGGCCCGCTGGATCGGCCGGCCAAGCAGCCGCTCGATGTCCTTCAGCAGGCCGCGCTCCTCGCCCGCCACCAGCGAGAGCGCCACGCCGGAGGCGCCGGCGCGACCGGTGCGGCCGATACGGTGCACGTAGTCCTCGGGCACGTTCGGCAGCTCGAAGTTGACCACGCAGGGCAGCTGGTTGATGTCGAGGCCCCGGGCGGCCACTTCAGTGGCCACCAGCGCCGTGATCCGGCCCGCCTTGAAGTCGGCCAGCGCCTTCGTGCGCGCCGACTGGCTCTTGTTGCCGTGGATGGCGGAAGCATTGATGCCGTCGTCCTCCAGCTGCTTGGTGAGGCGGTTGGCGCCATGCTTGGTGCGGGTGAAGACCAGCACCTGGCCCCAGTCACTGTTGCGGATGAGGTGGGACAGCAGCCGGCGCTTGTCGTCCTTGCGGATCTCGAAGGCGTGCTGGGTGACGAGCTCGATGGGGGCATTCCGCCGCGCCACCTCGATGGTCACCGGGTTATGCAGCAGGCCGCTGGCCAGCTCGCGGATGTCGTCGGAGTAGGTGGCCGAGAACATCAGGTTCTGACGCTTTGGCGGCAGCAGCTTGAGGATCCGCCGGATGTCGCGGATGAAGCCCATGTCGAGCATGCGGTCGGCCTCGTCGAGGACGAGGATCCCTATCCGGCTGAGATCGATGGTGCGCTGCTGGACGTGGTCGAGCAGGCGGCCGGGGGTGGCGACGACGATGTCGGTGCCGCGCCGCAGGCTGTCGGCCTGCGGGTTGAAGCCGACGCCGCCGAAGATGCAGGTGACGGACACGGGCACGTGCTTGCCGTAGGTCTTCACGCTCTCCGCCACCTGGGCGGCGAGCTCGCGGGTGGGCACCAGCACCAGCACACGGGGCGTGCGGAGGCGCTCGGCGCCGGGCGCCGTGATCAGCTGCAGGATCGGCAGCGTGAAGCCGGCCGTCTTGCCCGTGCCCGTCTGGGCGCCGGCGAGCAGGTCACGGCCGGCCAGTACTTCGGGGATCGCGCGGGCCTGCACCGGCGTCGGGATGGTGTAGCCGTGCTCGGTAACCGCACGCACGAGTTCGGGTTTCAACCCGAGGGATTGAAATGACATGTAGTGATTTTCCTCTCCAGCCTGCAGAGCCCCTGACAATATTGGCCGCAGCCAAATCCCTGTCGGGGGAAGTCCTCTGGTCCGGTAGAGGCGGGATATTGA
>CAZTGY010000212.1:0-5534 GCA_964613445.1 uncultured Chromatiaceae bacterium
GTGCTGGCGAAGGGCGCCGACGAGACCGCGGCGCGCATCAGGGAAATCGCGACGGAAAGCAAGGTCACCCTCTTCGAGTCGCCGCTGCTCGCCCGCGCCCTCTACTGGACGACCGACCTGGGGCAGGAGATCCCGTCCCAGCTGTACCTCGCCGTCGCGCAGGTCCTCACCTACGTGTACCGGCTGAAGGTCGTGCGCGAGCGCGGTGGCGAGTGGCCCGAGCGGCCGACGGTCGAGGTGGACGAGAAACTGGCAAGCGGCCCGCAGCAGCGGCGTCGCCGGCGATAGGAAACTGAATCATGGCAACCCAAGGCACCAACTTCCTCGGCACGATGCGCAGCACGGCCATGCTGGCGGCAGGACTGCCCATGGTCGTCCTGGCGATGCTCGCGATGATCGTGCTGCCCATGCCGCCCCTGGTGCTGGACGCGCTGTTCACGTTCAACATCTGCATCTCGCTGGTCGTGATCCTCGCCGTCGTCTACGTCATGCGCCCCCTGGACCTGGCGGCCTTCCCCACGGTCCTCCTGCTGGCCACCCTGCTCCGCCTGGCCCTGAACGTGGCATCGACCCGGGTCGTGCTGCTCCATGGCCATACCGGCACGGACTCCGCCGGCAAGGTGATCGAGGCCTTCGGCGAGTTCGTCATCGGCGGCAACTACGCCGTGGGCATCGTGGTGTTCGCGATCCTCGTCATCGTGAACTTCGTCGTGGTCACCAAGGGCGCCGGCCGCGTCTCGGAAGTCAGCGCCCGCTTCACCCTCGATTCCATGCCCGGCAAGCAGATGGCCATCGACGCCGACCTGAACGCCGGCATCATCACCCAGGCTGAAGCCGTCGCCCGTCGCGCGGAAGTGCGCATGGAAGCGGACTTCTACGGCTCCATGGACGGTGCCAGCAAGTTCGTGCGCGGCGATGCCGTCGCCGGGCTCCTCATCCTCTTCATCAACCTGATCGGCGGCATGCTGATCGGCGTGCTCCAGCACGACATGGACGTGGGCCAGGCGGCCGAGACCTACGCACTGCTCACGATCGGCGACGGCCTCGTGGCCCAGATTCCCTCGCTGCTCCTCGCCGTGGCGGTCGCGGTGATCGTGACCCGCATGTCCCGCTCCGAGGACATGGGCAAGCAGCTGTTCTCCCAGCTGCTCGGCGACAGGCGCGTGCTGCGCGTCGTCGCGGTCCTGCTCGGCCTGCTCGGCATCGTGCCCGGCATGCCCAACGTCGCGTTCCTGCTGATGGCAGGTGCCTGCGCGGGCGGGGCGTGGCTCATCGAGCGGCGCCGGGCGGCGGAGGCCACCGTCACCGACAACATGGTCGTGCCGGACGTGGTGGACAAGGAAGCGAACCGGGACCTGTCCTGGAGCGACGTGCTGGAGACGGACGCGATCGGCCTCGACGTGGGCTACCGGCTGATCCCGCTGGTGGACCGCCAGCAGGACGGCGAGCTGATGCGGCGGATCAAGGGCGTGCGCAAGCGCCTGTCGGATGAGCTGGGCTTCCTCGTGTCGCCCGTGCGGATCCGGGACGACCTCGACCTGCCGGCGAGCGGCTACCGGATCTCGGTCATGGGCTCGGCCATTGCCACCGGCGAGGTGCAGCTGGACCGGGAGCTCGCCATCAACCCGGGCCACATCGAGCAGCGGATCAACGGCGTGCCGACGAAGGACCCGGCCTACGGCCTGGAGGCCGTGTGGATCGAGCCCGGGCAACGGGAAGAGGCCCAGGCCCGGGGCTACACCGTCGTGGACGTGCCCACCGTCATCGCCACCCACCTGTCGAAGGTGCTCCACGAGCACGCCCACGAGATCTTCGGCCACCAGGAGGCCCAGGAGCTGCTGGACCGGCTGGGCAAGCAGGCCCCGAAGCTGGTCGAGGAGCTGGTGCCCAAGACCCTCTCCCTGTCCGTGGTGGTCCGGGTCCTCCAGGAACTGCTCCGGGAGCAGATTCCCGTCACCAACATGCGCGCCATCTGCCAGGCGCTGGCCGAGCACGGCAGGTCGACCCAGGACCCCGACGCGCTGACCAGCTCGGTGCGGGTGGCCCTGGGGCGGACCATCGTCCAGCGGGCCAGCGCCGGCAGCGAAGAATTGCCGGTCATCACCCTGGACCCCCGCCTGGAACAGATCTTGCAAGAAGCCCTCAAGGGAGGCGCGGAAACGGCCGGGATCGAGCCCACGCTGGCGGAAAGGCTCCAGACCCAGCTGGCGGAGACGGCCCACCGTCAGGAAATCGCCGGCCAGCCGGCGGTACTGCTGGTGGCGCCAACGCTCCGTCCCTGGCTGGCCAGGTTCCTGCGGTTCGCCGTGCCCACGCTGCGGGTACTGGCCTACAACGAAGTTCCGGACAGCAAGCGCGTGCGGTTGATCGCGGCTGTCGGCACCTGAGATTGAGGGGAGAAGATGATGAAGATCAGACGATTCACGGGCACCGACATGCGGGATGCCATGCGCCAGGTCCGGGAGGCGCTGGGCGCCGACGCGGTGATCCTCGAGACGGCGCGCAATGCCACGGGGGTCGAGATCTCGGCTGCCGTCGACGAGTCGGGTATCGAGGCAGCCACGACATACACGCCACGCGGCTACAAGGAAACTGACGACGGGCCGGCCGTGCGCATCGACCAGGGCGGCCTGGGCAACGGCGGCTGGTACCAGCCGCCCCGGGCGCCGAACGCGGCCACCGCCAGCGAACTCGACGAAATGCGCGAAGAGATGCGCTCCATCCGGTCGCTCCTCGAGGCACAGCTGGGCCGGCTCCTGTGGGACGAGAATTCACGGCAGTCGCCGGCCATGGCGACGCTGCTCCGCCACTTCACCCAGCTCGGGCTGGATCCCGACGTGGCCCGGCTGCTGGCCACGCGGGCCACCGCCGATCACCCGGTCGGCGGCTGGACGGCGGGCCTGCGCACGCTGGTCGAGCAGCTGCCCGTCGCCGACTGCGACGTGGTGGCGGACGGCGGCGTGTTCGCGGTGATCGGCCCGACCGGCGTGGGCAAGACCACCTCCATCGCCAAGCTCGCGGCCCGGGCCGCCCTGCAGTTCGGCCCCGAGGCGGTCGGCCTGGTCACCACGGACACCTTCCGCGTCGCGGCGCGGGAGCAGCTCGAGACCTTCGGGCAGATCATGGGGGTGACCGTCGCCCTGGCGACCGACGCCCAGAGCCTGACCGAGGCCCTGGCCGCCCTGGAAAGCCGCCGGCTGGTCCTCGTGGACACCGCCGGCATGAGCCAGCGGGACCCGCGGCTGCCGGAACAGCTGGCCCGCCTCGCCGCCCCGGATACGGGAGTTTCGACCCTCCTCGCCCTGCCGGCCAGCACGGCCTCGGGAGCGATGCAGGAAATTGTGGACGTGTTCCGGACGGCCCAGCCGGTGGGGTGCATCCTGACCAAGACCGACGAGGCCACGTCGCTTGGGGGCGCCCTCTCGGTCCTGATCCGGTCAGGCCTGCCGCTCGCCTACGTCGCGAACGGCCAGCGCGTGCCCGAGGACTTGCACCTGATGCGCAATCGCCAGTCCTGGCTAGCCAAGATGGCCGTCGAGCTCATGCGGCGCGACAGCCGGGTGATCGATGCCGACACGCTTGCGCGGAACTTCTCGGAGGTTGCGAACCATGCTTGCGCCTGAAGGCCATAACGTGACCGACCAGGCCGAAGGCCTCCGGCGCCAGCGGAACCCGAAGCCGGTCAAGGTCCTCGCCGTCACCGGCGGCAAGGGCGGCGTCGGCAAGACCAACATCTGCGCCAACCTGGCCATTGCCATGTGCATGCTGGGCCGCCGGGTGATGCTGCTCGACGCGGACCTGGGCCTTGCCAACGTCGACGTGCTGCTGGGACTGCAGCCCTCCCATTCCCTGGCCGACGTCGTCAGCGGCGAGCGCCGGCTGCAGGACATCATCGTCACGGGCCCGGCCGGCGTCCGCGTGGTCCCCGGTGCGTCCGGGCTCGCGGAGATGGCCAACCTCACTCCCGCCCAGCACGCCGGCATCATCCATGCCTTCAGCGAGCTCACCGACGACCTCGACGCCCTGCTGATCGACACGGCCGCCGGCATCTCGGATGGCGTGCTGCGCTTCTGCTCGGCCGCCAACGAGGTGCTGGTGGTGGTCTGCGACGAGCCGACCTCGATCACCGACGCGTACGCGCTGATCAAGGTGCTGAGCACGGAACACAACGTGTCCCGGTTCCGCATCGTCACGAACATGACCCACCAGGGCGGCGACGGACGCAGCCTCTTCGAGAAGCTGCTGCGCGTCTCCGAGCGCTTCCTGCAGGTCACCCTGGACCATGCCGGCAGCGTTCCCTACGACGACCGGGTGTGGCGGGCCGTCCAGCTGCAGACGCCGTTTGTGACGGCGTTCCCAACCAGCCTCGCCGCCGGCGCCCTCAAGAAGCTGGCGCATCGTGCCGATAACTGGGAGGGACCCCGTGCGGCGCGGGGCAACATCGAGTTCTTCGTCGAGCGGCTGCTCAAGGGCGGCGGGGCGTCCGGGCGGGAGAACGCCGCCGCATGACGCCAGCCAACCGGTATGCCACGGCTGCCGGGCAGTCGCCCGACGCCCTCGTGCAGGAGTACGCGCCGCTCGTGAAGCGGATTGCGAACCACCTGCGCGGACGGCTGCCCGAGGGCGTGGATCAGGACGACCTGATCCAGGTGGGCCTGATCGCGCTGCTGGATGCGGCGCGCCAGTACTCGCCGGCGAAGGGCGCGAGTTTTGAGACGTACGCGGGTATCCGCGTGCGCGGTGCGATGCTCGACGAGGTCCGGAACACCGACTGGACGCCTCGCTCGGTCTATCGCAGGCAACGGGAACTGACAGCGGCGATTCAGGCAGTGGAAAACAGGACTGGCAAGCCGGCAGACGCCCGTGAGATCGCCGCCGAGCTCGGCGTGGCCCTCGAGGAGTATTTCCGGATCGTGACGGCAGCGGCCGCGCATCGCCTCTTCAGCCTGGACCAGGAGGGAGAGGACGGCGACATGCCGGCGCACCAGATCCAGGATCCGGACACTGAGCCCTCCGCCGAACTCGAGTCCGACGAATTCCGCCAGGCGCTCGCGGACGCGATCCGGGCGCTCCCCGAAAGGGAGGCGCTCGTGATGTCCCTGTACTACGAGGAGGAGCTGAACCTGAAGGAGATCGGCGACGTCCTGGGCGTGACCGAGTCCCGGGTCTGCCAGATCCACGGCCAGGCGCTGGCCCGCGTCCGCGCCACGGTCCAGGACAGCCTGGCGACCACCGCGGCGGGAAGCCGCTAGCATGGCACGCGCAGCTGAGCAGCCGGCGGAGGGCCAATGGACGCACTGACCGTAGGTGGCGTCGCGCTCGCCCTGTTCGCCATCATCGTCGGCTCCATACTCAAGGGTGCCGGCGTTGAGTCGCTGCTGAATCCGGCGGCCTTCGTCATCGTGTTCATGGGCACCTTCGCCTCGATCCTCATCCAGACCCCGAAAGCCACCTTCATGCGGGCGTGGAAGATCATGCCGTGGATCTTCAAGCCGCCCATGGAGGACACCGAGAAGCTGATTGCGAAGATGGTA
>CAZTGY010000213.1:0-5520 GCA_964613445.1 uncultured Chromatiaceae bacterium
AACAGCACCATGAAGAAGGCCTGGATCGGCAGCGGCCAACGGCCGATGTCGTTGTAGTCGAGGCTCTTCAGATCTTAGATGAAGCTCATTTCGCGGCCTCCTCGTCGGACACGGTGGACACCTGGTTGGCATACACGGTGAACTGGGAAGAACGGCCAACGAATTCACCCGTCTCGACGGGGCCCGAGCCCTTCTTGGGCTTGGACCCGGCCTCACGCACCTCGACCACCTCCAGGTCGGGCTGGGTCAGCCACTTGGACTTGTCGATGTTCCGCATGAAGGCGGATACGCGGGTGTTGGACTCGGCGTCGCCCTTGATCTCCAGGCGGCGGGCGGTCTGCTTGATGGATACGAGTCGTACGCCGTCGGGCAGCGTCCGGACGAGCTCGTCAAAGACGTGAACGATCTCCGGCCGGCTGCGCTGGAGCTGCTCGATGATCTCCATGCGGGCCAGCAGGCGCTCCTTCTTGGCCTCGAGATCGAGGATCTCGGCGATGCGCTTGTCGAGCGCAGCGATCTCGGTCTTGAGCAGCTCATTTCGGCCGTTCTGGTTGTTGATGATGCCTTCCATCACGAAGTTGGAAGCCAGCACGGCCAGGGCCGCGGTGCCCAGCGAGGCGCCGAGCCCGATGAAGAACTGGTTGCGCCGTTTCGCCCGAAGTTCTGCCCGCCAGGGCAGCAGGTTGATATTAGGCATTTTTGTCGAAGCTCCGCAGCGCCAATCCACAGGCCGTCAGCAGGGCGGTCGCATCCCGCCGGATCCCCTGGGATTTCGCCTTGCTGGCGATCTTCATCTGCCCGAGCGGGTCGCCAATTTCGGTGGGAATGCCCACCTTGCTCGAGATCATGTCCGCGACGCCCGCGATGTTGGCGCAGCCACCACAGACCAGGATCTGGTCCGGCTGCTCGCGGCCACCACCGGAAGCCAGGAAGAACTGCAGGGAACGGCTGACCTGCTGGGTCATGTCGTCGATGACAGGCACCAGCACCTCAGGCTCGTAATTGCCCGGCAGGCCGCCCTCCTTCTTGGCGCGGCCCGCATCCTCGAGGCTCAGGCCGTAGGTGCGCATGATTTCCTCCGTCAGCTGCTGGCCGCCGAAGGAGAAGTCACGGGTGTAGATCACCCGCATGTCCTTCAGGACACTGAACGTGGTGTTGCTGGCGCCAAAATCGACGATCGCGATCAGGTGTTGCATGCCGCCGTCGGGCATCTGGTGCGCCAGGAGGTGGCACGCGTTCTCCAGCGCGAACGGTTCCACGTCCACGACCCTGGCGACGAGGCCAGCCGCCTCGACGGCCGCCTTGCGCTGGTCCACGTTCTCGGTACGCGTCGCCACGAGGAGCACGTCCAGCATCTCGGGATCGGTGGCGGAGGGACCCATCAGCTCGAAGTCGAAGCTGACCTCCTCCATGGGGAAGGGAATGTACTGGTCGGCCTGGATCTCGACCTGGCCTTCGAGCTCGCGGGCGGAGAGCCGCCGCGGCATCTGGATGATCTTGGTAATCGCAGCGTCGCCACTGATCGCGATCGCCACTTCCTTCGAACTGGTTCCGGCGCGCTTCAGCGCACGGCGGATTGCCTCGCCGACAGCGGGCGCATCAACGATGGTCTTCTCGTTGATGGCATTGGGCGGCGTCGGCTCGGCGGCATAGCTTTCCGCACGATAGCTCTTGCCACTTTGCGTCAGCTCGACGAGCTTGATCGACGAGGTTGTTATGTCAAGGCCTACCAGAGGCCTGGAACGTGGGCCGAAAAGCACTGCTTTTCCCTTCTAACTCCAGAGGTTGCGCAAACAACGTCTTCGGCGCGTTACAAACCCGATTTAACCATATATCACCGCCGATAGAAACGCGATGTGATGCGCTTCACCAGGCGGCGAAATACCGGTCAGGGGGCCACAAATCCGACGTTCCGCAGGACTGCGGAAGGGGACGGGACGCGACAGGTCGCGCCCCGGTCAGGTCGAATGCAAACGGGTGCAGACCGCGAACGCGACAGGCGTTCCGCCGTCTGGCAGCCCCGCTATCATAGGACCCTGCACCCCTCGTGAAGCCCTATAAATCAGGCCTCACACCTTGCGCAGTCCCGTAGACCGGTGGCTTTGCGTCCCCACCTTTCAGTAGGTTTGCCCAAAAACCGCGGCCAATATGCATAATCGCCTCGGGGCGCGCAAGGTACCTTTCCCGCTTCTTCATGAAATTAGTCATCCGGGCATTTCTAGGGCTGCTCGGCGTCGCGCTGACCCTCCTGATCGCTCTGGGGGCCGCGGGCGCTGGCGCGTGGTATTTCCTGTCTCCCGGGCTCCCCTCGGTCGAAAGCATGCAGGACGTGCCCCTGCAGGTGCCGCTCAGGATCTATTCCCGTGACGGGCGTCTCATTGCGCAGCTCGGGGAGTTCCGCCGCATCCCGGTGCGCTTTGCGGACATACCTGACGTGCTCGTGGACGCGGTGCTCGCGGCCGAAGACGACCGCTTCTTCGAGCACCCCGGCTTCGACTACCAGGGCCTGGTCCGCGCGGGCGTCAATTTCATGCTTACGGGCCAGCGCTCCCAGGGCGGCAGCACCATTACCCAGCAGCTGGCCCGGGCCTACTTCCTGACCCCCGAGCGGACCTTCGTCCGCAAGACCAAGGAGATCCTGCTTGCGCTCCAGATCGAGCAGGCATTCACCAAGGAAGACATCCTCGCCCTCTACCTGAACAAGATCTTCCTGGGCCAGAGGGCCTACGGAATCGCGGCGGCGGCCGAGGTCTACTTCGGCAAGGGCCTGAATCAGCTGACGGTGGCCGAGGCCGCCCTGCTGGCGGGCATACCCAAGGCTCCGTCCCAGCTCAATCCCGTCTCCGATCCGGACCGGGCAGAGGAGCGGCGTGCCTACGTTCTCCGGCGCATGCTGGAGCTCGACTACATCGATGAGGCGGCCTATCAGGAGGCCCTGGCCTCGCCCGTCGAGTCGAAACTGCACGGGCCTTCGGTCGAGCTCGATGCCCCCTACATCGCGGAGATGGTGCGCGCTGAGATGGTCACCCGCTTCGGTCCTGACGTGACCAGCGGGGGCTACCGGGTGACTACCACCATCGACAGCCGCCTGCAGGGCGCCGCCGACCGCGCACTGCGCACCGCATTGCTGGAGTACGACCGGCGGCACGGCTTCCGTGGCGCCCTGGAGAGGGATGTGCTCGGGCGCCTCGACCGTGCCCTGCCGCGGGACGCCGGGCTACAGCGGCTGCTCGACGCCTACCCCGCGCATCCCGACCTGTTTCCCGCCGTCGTCACGAGCCTGAACGGCGACAATTCGGCGACGTTCTTCGTTCACGACATCGGGACGACGACCGTGCCTTGGGCCGGCTTGCGCTGGCGGGCCTTCGTGGACGACGACACGGTGGGCCCGGCACCCGCGACGGCGTCGGACATGGTGGCCGTGGGCGACGTGGTCTACCTGCTGCGCACCATCAACCGGGGCTGGCTGCTCGCCCAGCTGCCGGCCGTCCAGGGCGCGCTCGTGGCCCTCGACCCGAAGGACGGCGCCACCGTGGCCCTGTCGGGCGGCTACGACTTCTTTGCCAGCAAGTTCAACCGGGCGGTCCAGGCGAAGCGCCAGCCTGGCTCATCCTTCAAGCCCTTCGTGTATTCCGCGGCGCTGGAGAACGGATTCTCGCCCGCGACCATCATCAACGATGCACCAATCGTCTTCGAGAACGCGGGACCGGACGAGGAAGTGTGG
This sequence comes from uncultured Chromatiaceae bacterium, assembly GCA_964613445.1. Taxonomy (GTDB): domain Bacteria; phylum Pseudomonadota; class Gammaproteobacteria; order Steroidobacterales; genus SHZI01. The sequence continues at coordinate 3,725 of CAZTGY010000213.1, forward strand.
CGGCCCGAGAACAATACGGGACGGTTCTACGGCCCTACCCGGCTTCGGGAAGGGCTCGTCCAGTCCCTGAACCTGGTATCGATCCGTGTGCTGTTGCGAACCGGGATCGGGCGCGCGATCCGCCACATCAAGCCCTTCGGCCTGCCGGACAGCGCCATGCCCCGCAATCCCACGATGGTGCTCGGCAGCGGCGCGGCCGCGCCACGCGATATGGCCGCAGGCTTTGCGGGCTTCGCCAACGGTGGCTACCGCGTGGATCCGTACCTGATCGAGCGCATCGAGGATTCACGCGGCACGGTGATCTTCGACGCGCCCGCCAAGATTGTCTGCACGGGTTGCGTCGAGGAGTGGCTGGGCGATGCCAGGCCGGCCGTCAGCCGGGTGAACGCACCCGGGATGGCCGAAGAGGCGCCTGCCCGGCCCACTCCAGGCTCGCCCGGCACAGAAGGCGTAGCGGCCGATCTGCCCAAGGCGCGTCCCGGCCAGGAGATTCCGGCCTATCGGGACGCGGCCGAGATGATCGCGCAGGCCGCGGACTGGCGGCCAGGGATCGACGAGACGCCCCGGTTCCTGGCGGGCGACACCCATGCGCCGCGGATCATCACGGCCGAGAACGGCTACCTGATGTACGACATGATGCGGGACGTGATCCGGCGGGGCACGGGCCGCCGCGCCCTGTCGCTCGGCCGCTCGGACCTGGCCGGGAAGACCGGCACGTCCAACGACCGGCGTGACGCCTGGTTCAGCGGCTTCAACCAGGAACTGGTGGCCACTGCCTGGGTGGGCTTCGACCAGGAACGCACGCTGGGCGAGCGGGAAGAAGGCAGCCGCACGGCGCTGCCGATGTGGATCTACTTCATGGCCGAGGCGCTCAAGGGTGTGCCGGACGCGCCACTGGCCCGGCCTCCGGGCATCGTGACGGCCCGCATTTCAGCGTCCACCGGCCTGCTGGCGCTGGCCGGCACGCCCGACGCCACGTTCGAACTGTTCAGGGAGTCCGACCTCGCGAATCTGGGGACGGACGCGCTCCCGGGCGTCAGTGCGGAAGCTCCCGGCGCGCCGGCCGCCGATGGCAATGAGATCTTCTGACGGCCGCCAGGGCCGCAGCCCGCGCCGGTCCGGGCAGCGTCGGCCCGAGCCGCCCGACCATCGCCGGAAGGCCCTGGCGGTGGAGGCGGCCCGCATCATCCAGGAGGAAGGCCTGACCGACTTCCGGGCCGCAAAGGCCAAGGCGGCCGAGAGGCTCGGCCTGGGCAGGAACGCACCGCTGCCCGACAACACCGAGATCGAGGCGGCGCTCGCGGAGCGCTCCCGGATCTTTCACGGTGACACCCAGCCGGCATTGCTGGAGGACCTTCGGCAGGCGGCCTTCGACGTCATGCGTGCGCTCGAGGCGTTTCATCCCCGCCTGGTCGGCGACGTCCTGAGCGGCACGGCAACGCTGCACTCGGCGGTGGATTTGCACCTGTTCAGTGACACCGTTGAGTCCGTCGGCGCCGCACTGGAAGCCCTGGGGATCAGCCACCGGAGTTTCGTCCGCCGCCATCGCCTCCGGCACGACGAGGTTGAACCGTTTCCGGCGTACCGCTTCTCGGCCCACGACTGCGAGTTCGCGAGCACGGTGTTCCCCCTGCGCCTGCGGGGTCATGCGCCGCTTTCCCCGGTGGATGGGCGCCCGATGCGCCGGGCGAGCCTGCGGGAAGTCGGGGAATTGCTAGATAAAAAGATACCGGCCCTGTAGGAGCGGCCTCATCGGCGCTCGGGAAAGTTTCCCCCGGTAGGGGCGCCCAACCGGA
>CAZTGY010000214.1:0-5500 GCA_964613445.1 uncultured Chromatiaceae bacterium
CGGCAACCGCTGCGACGGCGACATGAACAACAACGGGTCGACCAACGCCCAGGACGCCACGCTCTTCCGCCAGCAGCTCGGCCAGCCGAGCGTCGCCCCCACGTTCAACGCGTCCGACATCAACTGCAGCGGCGCCGTCAACGCCCAGGACGCTACCCTGTTCCGCGCCCTGCTCGGCTCGCCGCCGGGCCCGGGGAAGCTGCCTTAACGTATTCAGGCTTTGCAGGTAGCGCGGACGACAGGAAATGCGTGGACGAGGGTGGCCCTAGCAGCGTAGCGACGGCCACCCCCGTTCGGCGAGATCACCGGCCCTTAGCTGATCACCGTCCTGCAAGCCAGGTCTTCACACCGTCACCGCTGACTGGCGCGGCGAAAGTTCACGGCCACGTCCATCTCGCTGCCGTCCCGGCGGATCCGCGCCGTTGCGACGTCGCCCCAGCGGTAGCCGGCCATCAGCTTGCGCAGCGAGTTGTCCGACTTGATCGCATTGCCGTCGAGGCTGAGCAGGACGTCGCCGACCTTGAGGCCGGAGCGCTCCGCCACGGACTTGTCACTGACCTGGATGATCTGGCCGGGGTCCTTGCCGAGCGCTCCCATGAGCGACACGCCGATGCTCGGGTAAACGGTGTCGACTTCCTCGGGAAGGCCCCAGACGAACGAGGCGTAGGACGCCCGGACCTTGCTCACCGGCTTGTGCTCGTCGTCCATCACGGTGACGGGGACGAGCGACGCAATGCGGCCGTCGTAGTGGGGATCGATCTGCCGCTCGGAACCGAGGCCGAAGGTTACGTGACCCGCGCCGATCAGCACGACCATGATCGCGTCCTTGCCGCCGTGCTGCCGGAGTGCCTGCAGGGCGTTCCAGCCCATGGTGGCGTCCCACATCGTCTGGGCGCGATACAGGCCGTCCAGCGCCGCCTCGTTCATGTGCAGGGCGTCGTCCTTGTCGAAGAACGCGCGGTACATGCGGCGATGCTCATCGCTCTCCGGGGCGAGTTTCGGCGGCAGGTGGGCTGCCTCTTCCGGCGTCAGGTTCTCGAAGCCCTTGGTGCGCACGGACTTGACGACGTCCCGCGGGCTGTTCACCGCGTACATGTTGATGCCGTTCTTCTGCGCGAAGAGGAAGATGTTCCGGTAGTAGTTCCAGTGGTAGCCCCAGTTGTCGTACCAGGCGCCGAGCTCCACGAAGCCTTCTTCGGTGTAGCGGCCCGCGTTCCAGTTATCCAGTACCGCCTGCTGCGTGTAGGGGAACATCTCGAGGCCGATCAACACCTCGCGGCCCGCCTCGTGGAGCGCCTTGATGACGCGGAACTGGACGTCGTGGAACTCCTGGTTCGTGTGGTTCTCGCCGATGAACAGGATGCCGGTACCCGCCAGCCGCTTCGCCAGTTCCTCGGGCGTCACCAGGTCGCCGGTCGCCGTGTCTGTTATGCCATCGAGGACCACGGGCACTTCGCGGCCCTTGCGCGCCGGGTCGCCGATCTCCATGTGCAGGACCGCCTGATCCGCCAGCAGGGTGAGCGGCGCGCCGAGGCCGAGGCACGCCGCCAGGGCGACAGCCAACCGGCGGTGCGCGCCGGCCACGGAAAGTTCGGTTGTCATCATCAGGACCTCTTGGTTGTCAGTCAGGTGGAAGCGATGGCCTGGCCGTCGACGACGACGGACAAGAGTGGATTGTGCCCTATCCAGTAGCACAGCTCGGCAGGCTCGCGGACCTGCCAGGCCGCGAGGTCTGCGCGCTTGCCGGGCTCGATGGTGCCGCGGTCGCCCGCCAGGCCGAGCGCCCGGGCGGCGTGCCGCGTCACGCCCGCCAGGCACTCCTCCGGCGTCATGCGGAACAGGTGGCATGCCATGTTCATCATCAGCACGAGCGAGAGCACGGGGGAGCTGCCGGGATTGCAGTCAGTGGCGATGGCCATGGGCACTCCCCGCCGGCGCAGCTCGTCCACGGGGGGGCGGCAGGTCTCGCCGAGGGCGTAGAAGGCCCCGGGCAGCAGCACCGCCACGGTCCCGGCGCCCGCGAGTGCCTCGACACCGGTGGTCGACGTGTATTCCAGGTGGTCAGCCGACAGGGCGCCATGGCGTGCGGCCAGGGCGGCGCCGCCGCCATCGGAGAGCTGGTCGGCGTGCAGCTTCACGGGCAGGCCCAGCGCGCGGGCGCGCTGGAAGATGCGCTCCACCTGGGCGGCGGTGAAGGCGATCGACTCGCAGAAGGCGTCCACGGCATCGACGAGACCCTCGGCCGCCAGCGCGGGCAGGGCCTCGTTGCAGATGAACGTCACGTAGTCGTCGGCACGGCCGGCGAACGCGGCCGGCACCGCGTGCGCGCCCAGGTAGGTGGTCCGCACGCTGATGCCAGCCTCCCGGCCCAGCGCCCGTGCCGTGCGCAGCATGCGGCGTTCGGTGTCGAGGTCGAGCCCGTAGCCGGACTTGATCTCGAGCGTCGTGACGCCGCCCTTCACGAGGCAAGCCAGCCGGGACCGGGCCCCCGCGAGCAGCTCGTCCGTGCTCGCCGCGCGGGTGGCAGCCACCGTGGAATGGATGCCGCCGCCAAGGCGTGCGATCTCCTCGTAGCTGGCGCCGCTCCGGCGCGCCTCGAATTCCGCCAGGCGATTGCCTGCGAAGACGAGATGGGTATGGCAGTCGATGAGCCCCGGGGTGAGCCAGGCACCACCCAGGCGGTGCACCCGGGCGGCGCAATGGTCGGGGGCGGCCGGCAGGTCACTCCGCGGCCCGACCCAGGCGATGCGACCGTCCTGCATCGCAACGGCGCCATCGCGAATGGCGCCATAGGGGAGCGGGCCCGGGGCCATCGTGGCCACATTGGCGTCGATCCAGAGGGAGTCCCATTGCGCCATGGTCGCGGGGTCGCTCCGCAGGCGATGGCCGCGGGGCAGGCCTTTGTTGTTTCCGGAGACTGGCGATAGTATTCCGCCTAGGGCTGTCTATACAACCTCCGGAAATCCCCCTTGACCACAGTTCACGCTCATCGCGCATTGTTGCCGGACGGCTGGGCCGCCGATGTCTCGATCCGGTTCGACGCTGCCGGGCGGATTGCCGAGGTCGCACCGGCCGGCCCGGGAACTCCGGCCGCGGTCCTGGTGCCCGGCATGCCCAACGTGCACAGCCACGCGTTCCAGCGCGCCCTGGCCGGCCGGGCCGAGCAGGCGGGGCACGGGCTGGATTCCTTCATGACCTGGCGGGAACGGATGTACGCGCTTTCCCACCGGGTGTCACCGGACGACATCGAAGCCATTGCCACCCTGCTGTACGTGGAGATGCTCGAGGCGGGCTATACCTCGGTCTGCGAATTCCACTACCTGCATCATGGGCCGGACGGCACGCCCCATGGCGACCCCGCCGCCGCCAGCCGTGCCCTGCTCCGGGCCGCCGCGTCGGCCGGCATCCGCCTCACGCTGCTGCCGGTCCTCTACATGCACGCCGGCTTCGGGGCGCAGCCGCCGGAGCCGGGCCAGGCACCCTTCCTGCATTCGGTGCGTGACTACCTGTCGCTGCTCGGGAAACTGCTGGGCGAGCAGGGTGCCCTGGCCCGCATCGGCATTGCCTTTCACAGCCTTCGCGCCGTATCGCCGGAGGCGATGGCCGAGGTGCTTGCCTGGCGGGCCAGCGCCGCACCGGACATGCCGGTGCACGTGCACGTCGCCGAGCAGTTGCAGGAAGTGCACGAGTGCGAAGCCTGGTCGGGCCTGCGGCCCGTGGAATGGCTCCTCGAGCGCGTTGGCGTCGACCGGCACTGGTGCCTCGTGCACGCCACCCACATGACTGAAGCCGAAACCCGCCGGCTGGCGGCCACCGGTGCCGTGGCCTGCCTGTGCCCGACGACCGAGGCCAACCTTGGTGACGGCCTGTTTCCCCTGGCCGCATTCCTGGGCGCTGGGGGCCGCATCGCCATCGGCTCGGACAGCCACGTTTCGGTCAGTCCCGTGGAGGAGCTCCGCTGGCTGGAGTATGGGCAGCGCCTCGCGCTCGGGCAGCGCAACGTGGCGGCGAGCGCGCTGGAGCGCCACACCGGCGCGCGGCTCTATCGCGCCGCACTGGCTGGCGGCGGCCAGGCCCTGGGCCAGGATGCAGGCCGCATCGCCGCCGGCCAGGCGGCGGACCTGGTCGAGCTCGACGCAGGCCACCCGCTGCTCGCCGGCAGTGATGCCGACGAGCTGCTCGACTGCCTGGTCTTCGCCGGGAACCGGCCCCTGGTGAAGAACGTCCTGGTGGGCGGGCGCCATGTCGTTCGCGATGGCCGTCATCCGCTGGCACCCGCCGCAGCGGCGAAGTTCGCCGCGGCCATGCGGCGCCTGCACCCCTCCCGATGAATTGTCCGCAGTGAGAGCAATGGCATCCCGCAACAGCCCCAGGGCCGAAGACCCCACCATCCCGCGCTACCAGCAGCTCAAGGCCCACATCGTCGCGGGCATACAGTCCGGGCGGCTCCAGCCCCGCGACCGCGTGCCGTCCGAGCAGGACCTGGTGCGGCGTTTCGGGGTCTCGCGCATGACAGCGAACCGCGCGCTCCGCGAGCTCGCGAGCGACGGCATCGTGGTGCGGCAGTCGGGCGTGGGCACGTTCGTCGCCGAGGCCAAGTCCCGGTCCCACGCGCTGGACGTCCGCAACATCGCGGACGAAATCCGCGAGCGCGGGCACGTCCACGGCGCGAGGGTGGTGCGGATGGAGAAGCTGACGGCCGGCCGGGACATCGCCAATCGCCTCGGGCTGCGCCCGGGCGGGGCGGTGTTCCATTCGCTGATCATCCATCTCGAGAACGAATTGCCGATCCAGGCCGAGGACCGCTACGTTTCCGCCCACGCAGCGCCGGGCTACCTCCGCCAGGACTTCACCCGGCTTACGCCGAACGAGTACCTGTCCACGGTGGCGCCGCTGGAGACGGTGGAACACGTCATCCGCGCCGAGCTTCCGGCTGGGCGCATCCGCGGCATGCTGCGCATGGCCGTGGACGAGCCGTGCCTCGTGATCCACCGGCGCACCTGGTCCGGTGGCCGGCCGGTGAGCGTCGCGCACCTGTATCACCCCGGCTCGCGCTACGAGCTGACCGCCGGGGCCCAGCCTGACAGGCATGCCGTCCGGAGGACCCGATGAACAGCAGGCATAGCAACCGCGTGATCCGCGCACCCCGGGGCACGGTGCTGTCAGCAAGGAGCTGGCTCACCGAAGCCCCGCTTCGCATGCTGATGAACAACCTCGATCCGGACGTGGCCGAGCACCCGGAGGAACTGGTGGTGTACGGCGGCATCGGCCGCGCGGCCCGCGACTGGGAGTGCTACGACCGCATCGTCGCCAGTTTGCGCGACCTGGGTGACGACGAGACGCTGCTGGTCCAGTCAGGCAAGCCCGTCGGCGTGTTCCGCACCCACGCGGACGCGCCCCGGGTGCTGCTCGCCAACTCCAACCTCGTGCCCCACTGGGCCACCTGGGAGCATTTCAACGAGCTCGATCGCAAGGGCCTGATGATGTACGGCCAGATGAC